>JBCCWS010000038.1 GCA_039193195.1 Pseudomonadota bacterium | reverse complement strand
GTTCGTTGATGAATTCGCACGCGAGTTGTTGTCCCTGAGCGCGGCGCGACGACGAGCGTGGCAGGTCCCACGGGAGGAGGAGCAACGTGTTCAGGGGCGAAAAGGTGCCGCGAAGTCATCAACGAACTTCTAACTCAGGACTACTAGCCGAGAGCCTGCCATGACGCTGAGTAACCAAACCCTGGCCATTGTCCTTTTGTGCACCCTAGGTGTGATGTCCCCTCGCTGGTTGAAGGCGGCGACGGACTCAGCAGAGGCGGCAAGCGCCGAGACGCGTGCTGCGCCGGTGGCCGGCGCTGAGGTTCGCAGAGCCAAAGCCCCTGGCCAGCGCGAGGATCAGGTGCAGACTCCGGCGGTGGAGTCGGGGCTGACCACGGTAAAGGGCTCACCGCCCCCAGCTACGGCGCCACCGTCGGCGCGCTCTCGCGTGCGCTTTCTCAACAGCGGCGAGGTACTGCCGAGCAACTTGCCGTTCTCCGAAGCGGTGGAAGTTGGTGGCACCATCTACCTGTCCGGGCAGATAGGTGTCATTCCCGGCAGCCTTGAGTTGATCGAGGGGGGCATCACCGAGCAGGCACAGCGCACGCTCGACAACATCGATCTCATCCTCAAGGCCCACGGCTACGCGCGCGCGGACGTGGTCAAGTGCCTGGTGATGCTGGCGGATATCGATGAATGGGGTGCATTCAACTCCGTCTACACGCAATTCTTCGAGCCCCCGTACCCGGCGCGCAGTGCCCTGGCGGCAAGCGGCCTCGCCCTTGGCGCGCGTGTGGAGGTGGAGTGCATCGCTGCTCGTTAGGCGGCTCTAGCGAGTCGCGCAGGCGCGACCGAACGGCAGTTGGCGTGTAAATCCGTCGCGGTTGCCAAGGCCAGCCGCGGCGCCGGAACCGCTGCAATACCAAGCTTCCGAGCCGCCAAAAGCCTTGCTGCGCAGTAGAGGGCTGGAATAGCGTGCTGCGATGCGATATAGTGCCCTTATCTCGCGGCCTTCCGGTCGTCGCGAGCAGCGCGATCCCGCGCTTCGCATTACCCCCTCACCCTGACACCCTGCCTGGACCGGTGGCGCCGCTGGGCGCTTGGCAGCGCGTTGTCCGGAGAATTCCTTGCACTTTCAAGATCTCGGCCTACGAGCCGAATTGCTGCGCGCTGTAGACGCGCAGGGCTACACCACGCCTACGCCCATCCAAGAACAAGCGATCCCCGCCGTCCTGGAGGGCCACGATGTGCTCGCAGGAGCGCAGACGGGCACCGGCAAGACAGCCGCGTTCACGCTGCCGATCCTAGAATTGCTAACGTGCCAGCCCGCGCCGCGCCACAAGCGCGCCCCGCGCGTCCTCGTGCTGGCGCCGACGCGCGAGCTCGCCGCCCAGGTCGGGGAGAGCATCGACACCTACGGGGTCAACTTGCCGGTCGAGTCAACAGTGATCTTCGGCGGCGTCGGCATCAACCCGCAGATCGACCGGTTGCGTCGCGGGCTCGACGTGCTCGTCGCGACCCCTGGACGCCTGCTGGATCACGCCGGTCAGGGCACAGTGGACCTCAAGCACGTGGAGATTCTCGTTCTCGACGAGGCTGATCGGATGCTGGATATGGGCTTTATCCACGACATCCGGCGCGTCTTGCGCCTGCTGCCCAAGCAGCGTCAGAACCTCTTGTTCTCGGCCACCTATTCAGACGATATTCGACGCCTCGCCGACAGCCTCCTGCGCGACCCCGTGCATGTGGAAGTCGCTCGGCGCAATACGGCCGCAGAGACTGTCGAGCAACGTATCTATCAGGTGGAGAAACGTGACAAGCGCGACTTGCTCATTCACCTGGTGCGGGAGGAGAACTGGTTCCAGGCCCTCGTGTTCACGCGCACGAAGCACGGCGCGAATCGCCTGGCAGAGCAACTCGGAAAGGCCGGTATCGAGGCCGCAGCGATTCACGGCAACAAGAGTCAATCGGCTCGCACCCGCGCACTGGCGGGGTTCAAGGCCAACAAGATCCGAGTGCTCGTAGCTACGGATATCGCAGCCCGTGGTATCGACATCGACGGCTTGCCTCACGTGGTGAATTTCGAACTGCCCAACGTGTCTGAGGACTACGTGCATCGGATCGGTCGCACTGGGCGCGCGGGTGCGCAAGGGGAGGCGATCTCTCTGGTCGAACCAGAGGAGCGTAAGTTGCTGCGCGATATTCAACGGTTGTTGAAGCGCAGCATCCCGGTGGCTGATCTACCAGCTTTCGAACGGTCACCCCGACCGGCCGCCGCTCCTGTTGCGGGCGAGCGCCAGAGCGGCGGAAACGGTCGCGGTCAGCGTCGCGGTGAGAGCGGTGCCCGAGGTCGCCGTCAGGATGCTCCTCGTCGACCCAAGCGCGCTGGCGGCAGCAGCAACAACAAGGGCAAGGCTGGCAGCGATGGCTCAGCGACGAGCGCGAGCGGAAATGGCGGGCACCATCCTCGGCGTCGCTCGCGTCGCCCACGCCCTGCCGGTACCAGCGGGGGCCCCCGCTAGTGGGCCGCTTGGTAAATAGGGTGACGCTCAGCGAGTAGCACGGGCGCCAGGGCAAGGCGGTCGAATGCAGCCCTAGCCGAGCTATGGCTGAATTTGACTAACGCCGCGATGGCGCCCGTGCTATTTGCCCTTCGGGTCTGCCCAGGGGCAGCGTCCGCGGCGTTGCATCGCTTGCCAATGGCGATGCCATTGGCTGCGCGACGCGCCTTGCTGACGCTGCCCCTACGCAGACTGAGCGTTTCCTTATTTACCAAGCGGCCCACTAGGGCTTTACCTGCGTGCGCTGGCGGGCGCATGCTGTGGGCGTAGCGAGCCCCCACGGGTGGCTCGCCCGATGCCCGAGGACCCGCATGCCCGAGCTCAAGCCGCCGCCCGCGCCCATGACGCGGCTCGACGTCTTCGTAGATGCTGCCTTCGCCTTCGCGATCACTATGCTGGTGATTTCCGTCGATGCCGTTCCCGAGTCCTACGACGAGCTGATCAGCGCCCTGAAGGGCACTCCCGCGTTTCTCGCTAGCTTCGCCGGCATCATGTCGTTCTGGATCGGCCAAAAGAGCTGGTCGAAGCGCTACGGAGATGAGGACGACCCAGTGTGCGTCATCCTCAGCCTCATCCTCGTCTTCCTCGTCATGGTGTTCGTCTACCCACTGAAGGTGGTCACCTCGGCGATGTTCGCCTGGATGTCCGGTGGATGGTTGCCCGCTAACTTCGAGCTCGACGAGCCCTTCCAGCTGCTCGGCATCTTCGAGATCTACGGCATCGGCTTCTTTGCGCTGGCAGGGACACTCGCCGCCCTCTATTGGCGATCCACTCAGCGAGCTGACGCGTTAGGTTTGAGTCCCTACTACCGCGAAATGGCTCGGATGGAAGCGGGCGTCTGGTTAGCGATGGCCCTAACCGGTGTTGCCTCAGCTCTGTGGGCGGCGTTGCTCCCGCCGAACTGGGCGATCTGGGCCGGCTTCGTTTACCTCAGCTTGTTCATCAGTACCTTCGCCGTAGGCCGTTGGCTAGGTCCGGCGTCGCAGGAGACGGCTCCATGAAGAGCGATATGCGCTCGTTCTATCCCGAGATCGACCCCTACGCAGTGCACGCCCTAGAGGTAGGCGAGGGCCACACCCTGCACGTCGAAGAGGTGGGGAACCCGAACGGCCTGGCGGTGGTGTTCCTGCACGGTGGACCAGGTTCAGGGTGCGGTCCCGCCCACCGGCGCTACTTCGATCCCAAGCGCTACCGCGCTGTGTTGTTCGATCAGCGCGGCGCTGGACGCTCGCGCCCGAGCGGTGAGTTGCGCGCCAACACCACGGCCCATTTGATCGAAGACTTGGAGCGAATCCGTGCCCAGCTACAGATCGAGCGTTGGCTGGTGTTCGGTGGCTCTTGGGGTGCCACTCTCGCCTTACTCTACGCGCAGGCCTACCCGCAACGCGCCGCCGGCCTGGTGCTTCGTGGTAGCTTCCTGGCCCGTCGAGAGGATCTCGAGTGGTTCGTCTCTCCCCTTGGCGTGAGGCGTGTTTTCCCAGACCGCTGGCCCGACTTCGCCAGCACCGTGCCAGCGGGTGAGGGCGATGTCATCTCTCGTGCCGCCGAGGTGATTCGCCACGGCACAGACGCGGAGCGGGCCGCCGTGGCCCTGGGATGGGAGGCCTATACGAGTGCAGTGGTTACGCAGTCGCTACCCAACGCATCAGTTGAGCGAAGCCCTGCCTCACCTGATAGCGAGGATCAGGCGCGGGAGGTGGCGGCGGCCAGCATCGAGCTAGCCTATGCGGCGAGTGCCTTCTTCATCGAAGAGAATCAGATTCTCGCCCGGATGGGGCGAATCGCCCACCTTCCCGCCACCATCATCCACGGGCGCCGCGATCTGACCTGCACCGCGGACAGCGCGTTCGCCCTAGCAGCCGCGATGCCGGAGGCGGCTCTGGAGATCGTGCGCGACGCCGGCCACCTCGGCATCGAGGAGGGCATCATCGATGCGCTCGTACGCGCCGCAGATGCAATGGCTGACCGGCTTGCGCCGCCGTGATGCGACCTTTGAGCGACGTTGTGTCTCCCTTCTCGAAGGCACGTTGTCAGGTAGCAGCTGCGTTCCCTTCAAAGGACGGCTTCATGCTCGGTCCCGCGCTCGCGTTCCGTCGCCTGAAATCCGGTCCCGGGAGTTGCCCGGCGCGCAAAGCGCTGCTGGCGGGTGCGCTCGGGTGGATGCTCATGTGTGCCGCGCCGGGTGCTTCGGCGGTGCTGCCGGCACCGGGCGATGGGCACTCGGTGCTCGATCACCATGAAGAGCTACAGGAACTGACCGGCGAAAGGGGGCCGGCACGGGAGCATGATGGCAGTGGACTGCCGCTCGCTCCAGCGCGCCAGGTCAGCGTGGACACGCAGACGGCGACTTGGCTATCGCTCGACCTCTCGCCCGATGGGCAGACAATCATCTTTGAGCTCCTGGGCGACATCTACACGCTGCCGGTCGCGGGCGGCGACGCCACGGCACTGCTGAGCGGTATGGCCTTCGAGAGCCAACCGACGTATTCGCCGAACGGCGCTCAGATCGCTTTCATCTCCGATCGAGATGGCGCGGAGAACGTGTGGATCGCCAACGCCGACGGCAGCAATCCGGCAAAGCTCTCGGACGAGGCGCAAGGCCTGTTTACCTCGCCCGCCTGGTCGGCGGACGGCCAGTACGTCTTGGTGTCGAAGAGCAGCTGGAGCCTGCGCACCTATGAGCTATGGATGTACCACCGGGACGGCGGTAGCGGGATCCAACTGACGCAGGCTAAGGCGACACCGACAACGCCCCAGGATGAGCGAGTAAATGCGCTAGGGGTTCAGGCCTCTGTGGACGGTCGCTACCTCTACTACGCACGCAAGCAGGGAGGGTTTGAGTACAACATGACCCTGCCCCAATGGAGTATCTGGCGCCGTGGCCTCGATGACGACACGGACCAGGTGATTGTGACGGCGCAGGGATCCGCGATGCGCCCCGTCCTGTCCCACGATGGCAGTACGCTGGTATACGCGACGCGCCACGACTCGCAGACAGCGCTGCGCCTGCTCGATCTCACCACAGGCGAGGATCGCTGGTTGCTCTATCCTGTGACACGAGATGATCAGGAGTCACGTTTCACGCGAGACCTGATGCCAGCGGCGACCTTTACTGCCGACGATAGCGCGCTCATCACCACCCTCGACGGCAAGATCCAGCGCGTGGTGCTCGCCACCGGTCAGACCGAGGTGATTCCCTTCCGGGTCAGGGCAGCCCTCGACATCGGGCCTGACCTCGATCTGGATGCGCAGGTGGAGACCGGACCTATCCGCGTGCGCCTGATCCAGTCTCCCGCCATTGCACCGAGCGGTGATCAGGTCGTGTTCTCGGCGCTTGGCGAACTCTATGTGCACGCCCTCTCCCAGGACGGTGGCACCCGTCAGCTGGAAGCGGCAGGTGACCGCGCGTTCATGCCGGCCTGGGCGCCGGACGGGCGCAGCATCACCTATGTCTCCTGGGGGCCGGATGGGGGCCACCTTTGGCGCCTCGGGACTAGTCGCAACGCACGACCCGCTCAGCTAACGCAAAGCAAGGCCTACTATGCAGATCCGGCGGTTTCGC
The DNA here is from genome assembly GCA_039193195.1 of Pseudomonadota bacterium. Lineage (NCBI taxonomy): Bacteria > Pseudomonadati > Pseudomonadota > Pseudomonadota bacterium. The sequence goes on along the minus strand of JBCCWS010000038.1, from coordinate 48,762 downwards.
CGGACGGCAAGTACGTGATCGCCCTGCGGGCAACGGCGCGTAGCTATCTGCAGAGGACCTTCGATTTCGGATCGGCGCCGGGTATGGACCTCGTAAGGGTTCCCCTGGAGGGCGGTGATGTGCAGCTCATCGCTCGCGCCGCAGGTTTCTCCGCACCCCAGTTCGCTGGGGATGGCAGCCGTGTCTACGTGTATACCCCGGATGGTCTGCTCTCGATGCGTCTAGACGGCAGTGATCGTCGCACGCACCTGCAGGTCAAGGGCTCCGGGCTCTACTACGCCGAGGAGCCGGTGGCGGCAGATGATGTTCGCATCAATCCCAACGGTGACCGGGCCCTGGCATACGTTGGTAATCAGCTGCACCTGGTGGCGGTGCCGCGGGTTAGTCGAAGCGGCATCACCGTGAACGTAGACTCGCCGAATGTTCCTCATAGGCAGCTGACTGACTCGGGGGCCGATTACTTCGCTTGGTCGGCGGATGGGGAGAGCGTGTACTGGGCAATAGGGGCGACCCTCTACCGCCAGGCGGTGGCCTCGATCCAGTTTCCTTTGGCCGCAGGAGCGAACGAGCTGGCTGGCGACGGCGAGGAGGTGGATGTCGCGGCTGACGAGACAGGCAACGAAGAGACGCAAGCCCCCTGGAATCCGCAGCTCAAGGAGGATGCCGACGCGGTCGAGCGGTTCGCCATCGATGTCCAGGTGCCCCGCGACGTGCCCGCTGGCACCCTAGTCTTACGCGGCGCCAAGGTCATCACGATGCGAGGCGAGGAAGTGCTCGAAGATGCGGACGTCGTGGTGACCAACAATCGCATTCGGCAGATAGGTCCCAGCGGCACGCTGGAGGTGACCGCCGACGCGCGGATCGTGGACGTCACCGGCAAGGTCATCACACCCGGATTCGTCGACACGCACGCGCACTGGTTCGAGATCCGTCGCGGAGTCATCGATCCCAACCACTGGGGATTCCTCGCCAATGTGGCCTACGGTGTGACCGCAGGGCTGGATGTGCAAACGGCCACCAATGACATGTTCGCTTACCAGGATATGATCGATGCCGGCCGCATGATCGGCCTGCGCGCCTTCTCCACCGGGCCTGGCGTGTTTTCGGACAACGCTTTCACATCGGCCGATCACGCCTTCGGCGTGCTAAAGCGCTATCGCGATCACTACCGCACGCGCAACATCAAGGCGTACATAGCGGGTAACCGCCAACAGCGCCAGTTCCTGATGCAGGCGGCCGCGGAGCTAGGCATGTTGCCGACGACCGAGGGTGCACTGGATCTGAAGCTGGATCTCACCCACGCCATCGACGGCTATTGGGGATCTGAACACGCCCTCGCGGTCACCCCAATCTACGATGACGTCGTACAGCTCATCGCGGGCACGGGCATCGGCTACACGCCCACCTTGCTCGTGGCCTACGGAGGACCGTGGGCCGAGAACTACTTCTACACGCGCGAGAGCCCTTACGACGATGCTAAGGTGCGGCGCTTCATGCCCCACGACGTGCTGGCGCAGAAGTCTCTGCGTCGCCGCTGGTTTGCAGATCAAGAGCATGTGTTCCCGCGTCTTGCGGCCGATGCGGCCAAGATCCTCCGTGCCGGCGGCAAGGTGGGTGTGGGTAGCCACGGTCAGTTCCAGGGTCTCGGCTACCACTGGGAGCTGTGGGCGATGGCGAGTGGGGGGTTGACGCCGATGGAGGCCCTTCGGGTCGCGACCCTAGGAGGCGCGGAGGTGATCGGCTACGAGGCGGCCATCGGCTCCCTCGAGCCTGGCAAGTATGCCGACCTCAATGTGTTCGACCGCGACCCATCCAAGGACATTCGCAACACGGCCAGCCTAAGCCTGGTAATGGTGAACGGCCGTCTCTACGATGCGGGTACGTTGATGCAGCTGGCCCCGAACGAGGTGGAGGCCCCCGTGCTGTGGTTCGCCGATGAGGATCCGCCGAACCGACTGCATTGAGCGATGAGCAGGCTTACGAGAAGCGCCCGTAACCGTGGTCTCGGCGGCGGCGCATCCTGGGCAGCCACAGGCCCATGAGCACGCCGATCAGTAGCACGCCGGCACCCGCGAGGAACCACTGGCGCATCGTGCCTTCCTTCAGAGCTACATTCTGCGCCCTAAGGGCATCTAGGCGGCCTTCCAGCGCGGTGACCTGCTGCGCAAGCTCGCCGTTGCGCGCGTCGATGTTGACCGTGTCAGCCGCTACTCGCTGTAAATCAGTGAAGCGCTGCTGCAGGTCAGCCTTGTCCTGTTCGAGGGCACTGATGCGTTCGCGCGCATCCTCGTACGCCGCCAGCACGACGCGGCGTTGAGCGCCAATAGAGGTCTCACCGGCCGAGGAAGGCGCTACGGTCATGGCCAGCTGGCCCAGCTGCTCGCGGGCGCCAGCCTCTGGTATCAGGTAGCGGGTCAGCACCCAACCCTCGGTGCCGCCGCGCGTGCGCACGCGCGAGTAACCGCTCGCTGCGTCTTGCTCAAGGACCTCGAGCTCGGTACCGCTCGGCATCATCCGGCGAATCTCATTCCCGGTGCTTGGGCCGGAGCGTAGGGTGATCTCGAAGCGGTCGGTCACCCACGCCGGGGCAGCGACGCAGCTTAGGGCCGGTGTGACGAGCAGCAAGCAGAGAAGGAGGCGTCGGGCGGGCATGGCAAACAGGGGGCTGGGACGAGCGATCCATGCTCGCAGGATAAGATGGGTAACGGCTAAGGTTGCGCAGGGTGTCATGCGCACTCTGGCGGTGGGAACGTCGTTAGCGAGCGACATCTTCCCGGTGCAGCGCGCGCCTAACGCCTTCGATGGCACGGGGACTGATCGCACAGGAGCGAGAGAATATCATGGAGTTGGCACAAATCACGTATGAAGACTTCGCCAAGGTGGAGATGCGCGTAGGGCGCATCATCGCCGTGGAGCCGTTTCCCCGGGCGAGGAAACCGGCCTGGCGCCTGACGATCGACTTCGGTGAGTTCGGCACCCGTCGCTCAAGCGCGCAGATCACCAACTACACCGAACCCCAACTCCTGCAGCGCTTAGTGGTGGCAGTGGCGAACTTCCCGCCGCGGAACATCGCCGGATTTCACTCGCAGGTGTTGGTGCTCGGCGCCGCGGACACCGAGGGCAACATCAAGCTACTGAGCCCGGACGCCGGGGTGACCCCCGGGGCGCTCATCCACTAGCGGGCATCCCAGCCACCGCGCTTGCTCGTTGGTGGGGTGGGCGCTCCTTGGCGCTACTTGGCGGGCGCCAATTGTCGCGAGTTGCGCATGTTGCGGAATACGAGGGGCTTTTCCTGCACGGCACCGGCCTCGGCCCGCGCTTCGATCGCGTTAACTTCCTGCAGCAGAGCAGACTTGTGGGGCGAGAGTCCGCACACGGGATCGGCGTTCCGGGCATCGCCCGTGAGCATGAAGGCCTGACAGCGACAACCGCCGAAGTCCTTTTCCTTCTCCGGGCAGGTGCGGCACGGTTCCGCCATCCAATCAAAGCCGCGGAAGGCATTGAAGGCGTTCGAGGTGCACCAGGCGTCGTAGACGCTCGCCTCTTTTAAGTTTGGAAACTCCAGGCCTGGCAGCTGGCCGGCGGCATGGCAGGGCATCGCGCGGCCGTCGGGCACAACGGTCAGGAACACCGAGCCCCAGCCGTTCATGCACGCCTTGGGACGATCCTCGAAGTAGTCGGGGACCACGTAGATAATCTTCATCTTGCCCGCCATCTTCGCCTGGTACTGATGGGCGATCGCCTCGGCTCGCTTGAGCTGCGCGCGGGTGGGCAAGAGATGATCTGCGTTGACCTTGGACCAGCCGTAGTACTGGGTGCTCGCCAGCTCCACGAAATCCGCCTCTAGGTCGATGGTCATGTCGAGGATGGCTTCGATCTGGTCGATGTTCTGCCGATGAATGACGATGTTCAGCACCATGGGGTAGCCGTTGTCTTTCACCGCGCGGGCCATGTCGAGCTTGTGCTGGAAGCTGTTGGTGCCGCCGAGGTAGTTGTTGAGGGTCTCGTCGCTGGCCTGGAAGCTGATCTGGATGTGATCGAGGCCCGCCTTGCGGAAGGCAGCGACGCGCTGCTCGTTCATACCGACGCCGCTAGTGATCAAGTTAGAGTAGAAGCCGAGTTCGCGGCCGTAGGCGATGAGCTCCTCCAGGTCCTTACGCACGAGGGGTTCGCCGCCGGAGAAACCCAGTTGGACCGCGCCCATGGCGCGCGCATCGCGCAGTACCTGCTTCCACTGGTCGGTGGTCATCTCCTCGCGGTACTTCGCCATGTCCACAGGGTTGGAGCAATAGGGACACTGCAAAGGGCAACGGTAGGTCAGTTCGGCCAGCAGCCAGTGCGGACGTGTGATGCCATCGGGGAGGTCGACCGGCGCGGGCGCATTGCTCTGGAGCACGATGCGTCGTGCTGCGGCGGCGTTGGCGCCGGAGGAAGGTGTCAGCCAGCGCGATGCGCGGGCGTGGGCCAGGAAGGCCAATACATCATCGTCGAGGTCGGCACCGTTGAAGAGCGCCTTGAGCTCGCCGATCAGCTCATCAACTGTCCGACTGCCGTCGCAACGGCGTAGGATTTCGATGGCGCTCGGCGCCAGTTTCACCATGCCTTCGGGATACAGCAACACGGGGGCGCCCTGCACCGGTTCGAACTGCAAGCGGTAGATGGAGGAGATCTCGTAGCGATCCTCGCGGCTCACCGGCATCGACGCTTGCGCGCCGACTTGGGCTGCTGGTGCGTTCATCATCAGTCCTCGCAGCAGTAGAAGGGCGGTTTCTTCTCGATGTATGCCATCCACATGGCGTCGAGCATCGACCAGAGGATGTCGAGCTTGAACTGCAGGATGTTGAGGGCGTATTCCTGCTCATAGCGTGTCTTGAAGGTGTCGAGCGTGACCGTGAGGCCATGCTGAACGTCGCGACGTGCCTCCGAGAGGCGCTTGCGAAAATAGGCGTAGCCGCTCGCATCGATCCACGGGTAGTGATCGGGCCAGTTGTCCAGCCGCTTCTGGTGGATCTTCGGAGCAAATAGCTCCGTTAGGGATGAGGCGGCGGCTTCCTGCCAGCGCGCACTCCGGGCGAAGTTGTAGTAGGCGTCGATGGCGAAGCGCACGCCGGGCAGCACGTGGCGGTGGTCTTCGAGCTCTTCACGCTCGAGGCCAACAGCGGCGCCAAGGGCGAGCCACGCTTCCAAGCCACCCTCGTCACCGTCGCTGCCGTCGTGATCGAGGATTCGTTGGATCCACAGGCGACGGGTCTCGCGATCGGCACAGTTGGCCATGATCGCGGCATCTTTCACGGGAATCGTGGTCTGGTAATAGTAGCGGTTGGCAGTCCAGCCGCGGATCGCCTCGGCGTCGAGCTCGCCGCTGTTCATCCGCACCTGGAAGGGGTGGTGGATGTGGTAGAAGCGCTCCTTCTCCTGCAGCTTGGCTTGAAACTCCTCACGGGAGTAGGGCGCTTCGTCGGTAACACGACGCGGCAGCAACGCTTCAATCATCGGGCTGTTCTCGGAAAAAGCAGCGACCGAGGGGAAGGTGGGGGGTCGCGTTTGCGCAGGTCGGGGAATCGCCGATGTCCGGCGATTCCCCCAACCGCTAAGGCTTAGCGGTTGTTGATGTACATCGTCACTTCGAAGCCAAAGCGGATGTCGCTGTACTCAGGGGTTTCCCACTTCATGGTGTCTCTCCAAACGGTTAAGTTTCCAATGCTCCACCGGCACTTGCCGGAAGCGGTACGAGTGAGGTTGCCCTCGCTCTGTGCAGATCAGGTTGCAATCACCGGGCCAGTTTTGAAGCGAGTCCAGAGACCGTATAAGCCATTGATTTAACTGATCGGATCGCGCTGCGATGCAACACGGCAGCGCTTGCTTGGTTCATATGAACCAGTGGCTCTGGTTGAGAGCACCCGATTGCAGGAGAGGCTGGCGCAACGCTCGGTGTAGGCCGTACTCTCCCCGCCTTTCCCACTCGAACACGAGGAGCCTTGGCTATGCAGATACGCGTGCTCGGATCGGCAGCCGGTGGCGGCTATCCCCAATGGAATTGCAACCACCCCAACAGCCGGCGAGCGCGAAGCGCCGATCCGGCGGCGCCCCAGCGTACCCAGTCGTCCCTGGCCGTCAGCGCTGATGGCAGCAACTGGGCCTTGTTCAACGCATCGCCCGATCTGCGCCAGCAAATCAATGACAACGACATTCTGCACCCTCGCGCGGGGCTGCGAGACAGCCCAATCCAGGCGGTTGTGCTGACCAACGCTGACGTTGACCACGTGGCGGGCCTGATCAATCTGCGCGAGTCTCAGGCGTTCAATGTCTATGCGACGCAGCGCGTGCTGGGTGTGCTCGATGCCAACCCCATATTCAACGTCTTGAATCCGGCCTTCGTCGACCGCCGGTCGATGACCCTTGGGGAGGATCTACACCTACATGGCGCGCAGGAGCTCGACCTTGGCATCACCGTGCAACCCTTCGCCGTGCCCGGCAAGGTCGCCTTGTGGCTTGAGGATGAGAGTAAGGGAGATAATTTCGGCTCCGTCGATGAGGACACCATCGGCCTCGAGGTCAAGCGTGCCAGTGGCGAGACCGCCTTCTTCTACCTGCCCGCCTGCGCGCGCATGACTGAGGCACTCGCCGCTCGGCTGCAGGGCGCGCCCCTAGTCCTCTTCGACGGCACCCTGTGGGTGGACGATGAGATGGTGCGTGACGGCGTGGGCGTGAAGACGGGCAAGCGCATGGGCCACATGAGCTTATCCGGCCAAGACGGTTCCATCGAAGCCTTCAAGCACATCGATGTGCAACGCAAGGTGTTCATTCATATCAATACGACGAACCCGGTGCTCGCCGCGGATACGGCAGAGCGTGCCGAAGCCGAGGCCGCGGGCTGGGAAGTCTCCTACGACGGCATGGCGATCTCCCTCTAGGAGAGGCACTGCACAGTCCGCCCTCCCGCGGCGCGTTTGCGCAATGCGCAATGGGCGCTGCTGACCGGTCCTCGGTCAGCGGCATCCGTCGGTCGGTGATAGGCCGGGCGGATAATTTCGTGAGAATTCCGTGACGAACCTGTGATTACTCCCCGCGACCATACGGGCCATCCTGATCGCAACGAACGTATGCGCTCGGGCCAACCCGATCTAGTTCGCAGAATTTCTTAGGGGAATCGAACACATGCATAAGAATCTCATCGCCGTCGGTACGCTCGCCCTGAGCGCTGCCGCCACCAGCATCGCCCACGCCGACAGCTTCGAAGTGTCCATCACCAACATCTCCCGCGGGGTACAGTTCACGCCGATTCTGGTCGTCGCGCACTCCGCCGACATCGCGCTGTGGGAGTTCGGTGCCCCAGCGTCGGACGAGCTGGCGTTTCTGGCGGAAGACGGCGACACCACGCCGCTGCAAACCCTGCTCGCCACCGTGCCTGATCTCGTGAGCGACTTCGGGGCGACGGAAGGCCTGACCGACCCCGGTTCCTCGGCGTCGGTCATCGTCGAAGGCGGTGAGGGCTTCGATCGCATCAGCCTGGCGGCGATGCTGCTGCCCACCAACGACAGCTTCGTCGGTGCGGACAGCCTGCGCGTCCCCCGCCGCGTCGGCGGCACGCGAACCTACTTCGCCATTGGACTCGATGCCGGCAGTGAGCTGAACGACGAGGTATGCGAGAACATCCCCGGTCCCACCTGCGGTGGTGCCGGCGCCAGCCCCAACGAGGGCGGTGAGGGCTACGTGCACGTGAGCGGCGGTATCGCCGGCATCGCTGATGTCACCCCGTCGGTGTACGACTGGCGCAACCCCGTGGCGCGCGTCACGATCACACGCCTCGACTAAGCTAAGCGATCTGATCGCTAACGGCTGAGGTTGCTCGGCCGTTCGCCTGCGGCTCGTCCCACCTCGCTCGGGATGAGCCGCCTCTTTTGTCGGCGTTTTGCGACGCCGTAGTCGCCGCTCCCCGTGACCCTGCATCGGCGCTGACCTAAAATCCGTGAACGCCCGCAAGACACGGGAGTGCTAGCGCTCATGATCCGATCGGTCACCCCCGCCGACGCCGCGCCCATCGCGCACATCTACAACCACTACGTCGCCCACACCACCCACACCTTTGAGGAGGCCGCGGTCAGTCCACCGCAGATGCATAAGCGCATCCGTCAGGTCACTGAGGCGCGGTTGCCATGGCTGGTCGCTGAAGCCGAGGACGGCGAGGTCACCGGCTACGCCTACGCCACCCGTTGGAAAGACCGGGCCGCCTATCGCTACGCGGCGGAGATCTCTGTGTACCTGTCCCCTTCGTGTGTTGGCCAGGGTCTGGGCACCACCCTGTATGGGCAGTTGTTCCCACTTTCGGCCGCCCGTGGCCTGCGCACACTGATCGCTGGCATCACCCTGCCGAACCCGGTCAGCGTGGCCTTGCACGAGAAGTTCACCATGACGCAGTGCGCTCGACTCCCCAAGGTGGGCTTCAAGTTCGAGCAGTGGCTCGATGTAGGCTACTGGATCGTCGACCTCCACGAGCATCCACCGACCTGAGGGCGGGTGTCAGGCGCGCGCCGCCGCGGTAGACTGCAGGGCATGGAGCGGAGTGGTCCGCTTCTGGCGTTTGATCATCGAGGACTAGCCTGTGTCGCATTCCACCAAGCCGCTGGAGCAACTCGTTGAGCACGCGGGATCTTTCGCGCAGCTCATGCTCAGCACCTTTGGCGAGTTCTACCCCTTCGCCTGTGCCTTGGACGCGGAGGGTGAGCTGAGCACGCTCGACGGGGACGATGACGATCAAAATCCGGTCTCGCAGAATCTGATCGAGCAGCTGCGCGAGGAGGTACGCCTGCGGGTGCCGCGCGCCGAAGTGGTGGCAACCGCCGTGGCCTACGATGCCCGCGTCCAGATACGTGATCGAGACATCGACAGCGATGCGGTGGTCATCGAGGTGGATCAGGTGGCGGAAGACCCGTCCATTGTCTTTATGCTCTACAGCCGCGAGGGCGGCACGATCGAGTACGGCGACGTGCTCGTGCAGCCGGGCACGGGGGAGCAGTACGGCGCTCGCTAGCGCGGGCCACTCTGGCTAGCGATTGCGTTGGCTCCTACGCGGGCGCAACCGAAGGTGTGGCCAGGGCAACGGTAGGGACCTTCACCGCACTTATCGCAGGCTCAGGATGATGGATGTTGAAACACCGCGCCCACCCCTCCCTCCCTTTTCCCGAGAAGACGCCCTGATCAAGGTGCGCAAGGCCGAGGATGCGTGGAACACCCGCAAACCTGACCAGGTAGTACTCGCCTATACGCTCGATACGCGCTGGCGTAATCGCGCTGAGTTTCCATGCGGTCGCGACGAAGTCCACGCCTTTCTCACGCGCAAGTGGCAGCGTGAGCTCGACTACCGACTGATCAAGGAGCTTTGGGCTCACGAGGGCAATCGGATCGCGGTGCGCTTTGCTTACGAGTGGCGTGATGATGCCAGTAACTGGTTCCGCTCCTACGGTAACGAGAACTGGGAGTTCGCGGGCAATGGCTTGATGTGCTACCGCCATGCGAGCATCAACGATCTGCCCATTCGCGAGGAGGATCGTCAGTATCATTGGCCCCAAGGTCGGCGACCGGACGATCATCCGACCCTATCCGAGCTTGGCTTGTAGGGCCAAGCGGGGTGGGGGTATGCGCGTGAATGGGCCCTGCGCCCTCCCGCGAGGGGCGCTGTTTTCAACTGAGCGCCTGCGTCTGCGTCCCCTGGATGAACGCGACGCAGGGTTTTTGGTAGAGCTGCTCAACGATCCCCAGTTCATTGCGCTGATCGGTGATCGCGAGGTGCGTACGCATGACCACGCGCTCGCATTTCTCGAGTACAGCATTCGCGATAGTTACCGCAGCCACGGCTTTGGTCCCTACCTTATCGAATGCTATGGCGAGCAGCCCGAAGGGGCGTCCGCGGGATTGTGTGGGCTGTATCGACGCGACTACCTCACCTGCCCAGACCTAGGCTACGCGCTACTGCCGGCGTTCCGCGGCAAAGGCATCGCTCGCGAGGCCGCCGAGGCTACCCTGCGTTTCGGTCGCGACGCCTTCGGCTTACACGCCGTGGTTGGGATTACGGCGCCGGGGAACCATGCCTCTGCGCGGGTCTTGGAGCACTGCGCGATGCACTGCGCCGGACACCTGCGAACGCGCGTGGGTGAGTTGGTCAGTGAGTTCTTCATCCCAAGCGACGCTGCCCAACCGGCGAGCGCATTTTTCCGCGCTGACCGCGCGACGCTAGTCGCACCCCCGGCGCCCGCGGCGAGCCATCCCGCGACCCAAGGAGAGCACCGATGACGGACCGTCACATACGCCTTTACCATTCGCCTCAGTCACGCTCTAGGGGAGTGCTCGCACTGCTCGAAGAGCTTGGTGCCGACTATTCCCTCGAGATCCTCGATCAGCGTAAGGACCAGCAGCGCTGCGCCGATTATCTGGCGCTGAACCCGATGGGTAAGGTGCCCGCCATCGTGCACAACGCCATCCTTGTGACCGAGCAAGTAGCGGTGTACATCTACCTAGCAGATCTCTACGCAGATCGTGGATTGGCGCCGTCATTGGACGATCCCCTGCGCGGCCCTTATCTGCGCTGGATGGCCTTCTACGGTAGCTGCTTCGAGCCCGCTATTATCGATCGCGCGCAACAGCGGGAGCCGGGGCCCCAGGCCATGTCCCCGTACGGCACCTTCGAGGCCGTGATCGATGCGCTCGCCGGCCAGCTGGGTGACCAGCCCTACTTGCTGGGCGAGTCGTTCACCGCCCTGGACGTGCTGTGGGGAACTTCCCTCGGTTGGACCCTGAGCTTTGGGCTGCTGCCTGAGACCGACGCCTTCAAGGCCTACGCCGAGCGCGTGGGTGCGCGTGAGGCAGTGGCGCGGGCATCCGCGATCGATGAGAAGCATCTGGGCAGCGGCTAAGCGTTTATATGACACCGTCGGCGCGCAAGCGCGCGATTCGCGCCGAGTCGTAGCCGGGCAGAGCGCCCAGGATCTCCTCCGTGTGCTCGCCGAGCGTCGGGCCCGGCCAGTCCGTGCGGCCGGGCGTTTCCGTCAGGCGCGGCACCATCGCTGGGATGTGTAGTGGCTCGCCCTCCACCTCGACCTCTTCGAACAGCTCCCGCGCTTGATACTGCGGGTCTTCGAACATCTGGGCGACGTTGTAGATCGGGCCCGCCGCCACCGCGGCGCGCTCGAGCAGGGCGAGGGCATCGGCGCCACTGAGCGTGTTGGCCCATTGCGCGATGGCGCCGTCGATGCGCGTCTGCGCCTCGACGCGGCCCGCATTGTTGGCCAGCGCAGGCTCGTCGGCGAGGTCCTGGCGACCGATCGCTCCCATTAGGCGAAGGTACATCGAATCGGTGTTGGCGCCGATGACGATCAAGGTGCCGTCGGCGCAGCGGTAGGTGTTGGAGGGCACGATACCGGTGATCGTGGAGCCGGAGGGCTCGCGGATCACTCCCGCACCTGAGTATTCCGGCACTACCCCCTCCATCATGTTGAACACCGATTCGAAGATGGACACATCCACGACTTGCCCCGCTTGAGCGCGGCCCTTCAAGCGGTGGATGTAGGCGAGCAGGATGCCGAAGGCGGCGTGCATGCCCGCTAACGTATCGCCGATGCTCAAGTTCGCACGGACGGGGATCCCATCTGGGAAGCCATTGACGTAGCGTAAACCGCCGAATCCCTCGCAGACCGAAGCGAAGCCGGGCTTGTGCGCGTATGGGCCGGTTTGGCCGTATCCCGAGACCCGCGTGTAGATGAGCGCCGGGTTGGCGTTGCGCACCACGTCCGGGCCTAGGTTCCATTTCTCCATCTGACCCGGGCGGAAGTTCTCCACCAGAGCATCTGCATCGCGCAGCAGCGCGAGTGCGATCGCCTGACCTTCTTCGCGCTTGAGGTTCACGGTGACGGATTTCTTGTTGCGCGCGTGGCTCCACCACCAGAGCGATGTGCCGTTGCGGGTGATGCGCCAACTTCGAATCGGGTCACCGCTGCCCGGCGGTTCGATCTTGATGACCTCGGCGCCGAAGTAGGCGAGCAGGGTGGAGGCGAAGGGGCCAGCGAGGATCTGTCCCATCTCCACCACGCGCATACCGTCGAGCGGGCGTGGGTCAGCGTGTTCGCTCATGGCAGGGCGGGCACGGGGAACAGATCGGGACGGAGGAAGATCGTCGTACGCTTGGCTAGGCGCGGTAGCTTAGGATCGAAAGCCTCGCGCGAATGCAGCAGGCGGGCGTTGTCCCAGAGCATGAGGTCGCCTAGGCGCCAGCGATGGGTGTGACGAAACTCAGGTTGCATCAGGTGGGCGGAGAGCTTGCTCACCAGCGCTTCGCTGGTGTCCTCGTCGTGGCCGTCGATCGCGTAGGTCTGAGTGGGATCGAAGTAGAGGTTGGGCTGGCCGTCGACTGGGTGGTACAGCACCGTGGGATGGCGCGCATCGGGTGTGCGGTCGCGAATCGAGCGCACCGCCGGCGCGTCGGTGATGTCCGTGTCGTACATCTGGTAGGCGAACAAGCCGTGGCGGGCGTCGATCAAGGCGCGAGTCTCGCTGTCCAACGCCTCGTAGGCGAGCACAGTGTTGATCCAGTGGGTATCGCCGCCGTTTGGTGGCACCTCCATGGCGTAGAAAGCCGCGCCGGTGGCCGGACGTTCGCGGTAGCTCTGATCCGTGTGCCAACGTAGTTCATAGCTGCCGAGGCCGCCCAGGTTCGTACCGTCTTCCAGATACAAGTTGGTGACCAGGGCGACCTGCGGATGGTAGCGGGAGTGAATGTCCTTGCGCACCACCTGTTCTAGCTCGCCGAAAGCGCTGCTCACGCGCATCAGCGTGGGCTCGTCCAGGAGCTGGTCGCGGATCAGTACCAGCGGGTGCTCAGACCAGGTGGTGGCGAGCAGCTCCAGAAGCTGATCGTCAGCGTCGCGCAGGTCGATGCCGCCCACCTCGACCCCGAAGGTCGGGCGGCCGGCGCTGTCTTTCAGGGGCCGTTTGGTAATTACGGCATCTGATGGGGCACTTGTGCGCAAGGCGAAACACCGCAGGGAACCGAGCTGGCATACTATAAACCATGTCCGGACAAATCGAGCCGAAGGGCGGTCGCCGCGCCAAGCCGCGTTACCGTCAGATCGCTGACGAGCTGATGGAGGAAATCACGGCCGGGGCCATCGCCGTTGGTGCGCTGCTCCCAGGCGAGCTAGATCTTTGTGCGCGCTACGGGGTGTCCAGGCACACGGTGCGCGAGGCCCTGCGCGTGTTGGAAGAGCGAGGCATGATCGGCCGGCGCAAGGGGGCCGGCACCACCGTGCTCTCCGATCGACCGGTCGAGGCCTTCGTGCAGTCCGTCAGCAGCGTGGCAGAGCTGTTCCAATACCCCGGCGGCACGCGCCTTCGGATCAGTGAGCAAGAGCACGAGCTGAAGGTCGATCGGGCGCTCGCGGCGCGACTCGGCGTGCCCCAGGGCTCTGCGTGGACCCGCCTATCGGGTGTCCGCCAGGTGCTCAAGACCGGTCAACGAATCTGCTGGACGGACGTCTACCTGCTGCCGGCCTACTCGGCGGTCGCTAGCTGGATCGGGGAGCCGAAGCCCGTGTATGCGCTGATCGAGGAGCAGTTCGGGGAGCGGGTGACCAACGTGGATCTAGAGATTTCCGCCGAACTACTCGAAGCGCCGATCGCCAGGGCGCTAGCGATGGAGGCAGGGACACCGGCGCTGACCGCCGTTCGTCGCTACCGAGGCAACGACGAGCGAATTTTCGAGATTTCCGTCTCCCACCATCCGGCCGACCAGTTCTCCTACCGATGGAGCCTGACCCGCGATTGGCTCGATCCAAAAGGACGCGAACGATGACCGCAAACAGAACCTGGATGTTCGCTCCAGGCAATCATCCACGTAAGGTGGAGAAGGTGTTTCAGGTGGGCGCGGATGTCGCCATCCTAGACCTAGAAGACGCCGTGGCGGCGGCGGAGAAGGCGATCACTCGCGACGCCGTGGTGGCGGCGCTGCAGGCGCCGCGCCCGTGCCGCGGCTACGTTCGTGTCAACGGCACCGACACGGCATGGTGCTTTCGCGATGTGTTTGAGACGCTCGGTGCCTGGCTCGATGGTTTCGTGTTGCCAAAGGTGGAGTCACCGGAGCAGCTGCACACGATCGACTGGCTGATGCAGTCACTCGAGCGGGAGCGCGGCCTGGACCCCGGCAGCCTCGATTTGATGCCAATCGTGGAGACCGCGCTGGGGATTACCAACCTAGAGGCCATCTGCGACTCGGGCACACGTGTGCGACGGCTCGCCTTCGGTGCCGGTGATTACCACCATGACATCGCCTGTGAGTGGACCGCGCACGAGACGGCGCTGGCCGACGCGCGCGCGCGCCTCGTTCGCGTGTCCCGTGCCGCGGGCCTAGAGCCGCCGATCGATACGGTGGTCATCCACATTAACGATGATGAGCGCCTGCGGGCATCGGCCCAGCGCGGCCGCGAGTACGGGTTTCAGGGCAAGCTGGTCATTCACCCGCGCCAGGTGGACGCGTGCAATGAGATCTTCTCGCCGAAGGAGGCCGAAGTGGCGCACGCACGGTCGGTGATCGCGGCCTTCGAGCGGGCGGAGGCGGCTGGGTCGGCGTCGATCCAGCTGGACGGCTACTTCATCGACTACCCTATCGTGGAGCGCGCGAAACGCATCGTGGCTCTGGCCGACGCCAGCGGCGCAGAGCGCTGACTGGCGGCGTTCGTTGCCCTTAGATCACGCCGGACTCGCGCAGGGCCGTTAGGGCCTCATCGTCGAGCCCTAGAAGGTCACCGTACACCTCGCGATTGTGTGCCCCCACACCAGCGCCGAGATGGGTGATTTCACCTGGGGTTTCCATCAGCTTGGGAACGACGTTCGGCACCGCGAGGTCGCCCACGCGGGGGTCCTCCACGCGTGCGATGTTCTCGCGCGCGGCCACCTGGGGATTGCGGAAGAGCTCATCGATAGCCGCCACCGGGCCGCACGGGACGGAGGCTTCATCGCAGCGTGCGATCACCTCCTCGCTGGTGAGCGAGCCGGTCCATTCGCCGACCAAGCCGTCCACCTGTGCTCGAGCCGCTTCGCGCTGCTCGATCGTGCCGTAGCAGCCGTCACCGGCCACTTCCGGGCAGCCCATGGCGCCCGCGAGGCGCGCGAAGATCTTGTCGTTGGTACAGGCGATCGCCACCCAGCGTTGGTCTGCGGTGGGGTAGTGGCTGTGGGGCACCACGTTCACCGTGGCCGCGCCCATGCGCTGGCGAATGAAACCGAATTTGTCATACGCCGGGGCAAGCTCGTCGAGGATGCGGAAGATACTCTCGTAGAGAGCCATGTCCACGATCTGGCCTTTGCCTGATTGCTCGCGGGCGCGCAGGGCGAGCATGACGCCGAAGGCGCCGTAGAGGCCGCTCATGTAGTCCGCCAGAGTGGCCGATCCGGGGGTCGCGGGCGGGCGGTCGGGGTCGCCGGCGAGGTAAGAGATGCCTCCGAAGGCATTCGCGATACGACCGAAGCCCGGGCGTTGGGCGTAGGGGCCTGTCTGCCCGTAGCCTGTGACGCGCAGCATGATCAAACCAGGGTTTTCTGCTGCGAGCTGCTCGTAGCCTAGTCCCCAACGCTCCAGCGTGGCGGTGCGAAAATTCTCGGTAATGACATCGGCTTGGGCGGCGAGCTGGCGGAAGAGCTCCTGCCCCCGGGATTCCTTCAAGTTTAGCGTGATGCAGCGCTTGTTGCGGGCTTCGCTCAACCACACGAGGGTCTCGCCGCACGCCATTCGGCTGCCGAAGCGCCGCATGGGCTCGCCGCCGGGCATCTCGACCTTGATGACATCCGCACCGAATTCCGCGAATAGGGTGGCGCAGTAGGGGGCCGCGATGTAAGTGGCGATGTCGAGGACCCGCAGGCCTGCAAGTGGCTTCATCTTCAACCTCCGTGCCGGCGGTCGCGAACCAGCACGGCAAGTGTGGCGTTGCTAGGGGAGTGAATGTCCGGACATTTGCCTATACTAGCCCGTCCGGTTGCACGTCGCGGCATTTGCGCCGCCCTTGGAGGCTCCCGCCCGTGTCCACTTCTTCCGCTCCGATGCCCGAGATCACGGGCGTCGACGAGCTCATCGCCACTCGACTTGCGCGCTGGAGCCTAGACCTGCGCCACGGGGAGATCCCCCGAGAGGTTCGCGAACATGCGCTTCTGTGCATGTTGGACGGGGTTGGGATCGCGCTCGCCTCTGGCGCCTTTCCCTTCGCAGCCCGTGCGATCGCAGGGCTCACACCGCTGGTGAGTGGTGGCGACTCCCCGGTGATCGGTAAAGCCCTGCGATTGGCGCCGCGCGATGCGATGCTGCTGAACGGCATCCTCATCCACGGCCTCGACTTCGACGACACCCACGCCGGCAGCGTGGTGCACGCAACGGCAAGCGCCTTGCCCACGGCCTTGGGCAACGGGCTTGCTCATGGAGCCAGTGGGCACGAGGCGCTCGCCGCCTACGTCATCGCGCTCGAAGCAGACGCTCGCCTGGGCGCGGTGGCGCAGGGGCGCTTCCAGCATCGCGGCCATCACCCAACGGGGATGATCGGTGCCTACGGCGCCACTCTTTGCGCCGGGCGCCTCGCCGGTCTCACGCTCGAACAACTGGTGAACGCTCAGGGCATCGTGCTCAGCATGGCGTCTGGCAGCCTTGAGTTTCTCGATGATGGGGACTGGACCAAGCGCATGCACCCGGGGTGGGCCGCCGTCAGCGCCACCACGGCCACTGCGCTAGCGGCCGGGGGCTTTCTGGGGCCGAAGCGCGCCTATGAGGGGCGTTACGGGCTATACAACCTGCACCTGGGGCCGGACCATGGCTTGGATATAGGGGCCTTGGGCGAGGATCTCGGCGACGCGTGGGAGACCCTGAATGTCGCCTTCAAACCTTATCCTGCCTGCCACTTCAATCATGCATTCATCGACGCAGCCTTGGCGTTGCGCGAGGCGCCCGGGTTCTTGCCGGAGAAGGTCGAGGCAGTCACCGTGCGCCTGCACCCACGGCAAGTCGGCGTGGTGTGCGAGCCCTTCGAGAAGAAGCGCCGCCCAAGCAGCGATTACGACGCCCAGTTCAGCCTGCCCTACGCCGTGGCGGTGGCCCTACTCCGGGGCCGCTTTGCCTTGAGCGAGCTGGAGGAGGCCACGCGCGGCGACCGGGACGTGTTGGCGCTGATCGATCGAGTGTCTTACGAGATCGATCCGGAGTCGGCATATCCCACCCACTACAGCGGTGAGATCACCGTTACCTTTAGCGACGGTCGCAGCGTCACCCGGCGCCAGGCCGTGAACCGCGGCGCACGCGAAAACCCCATGGCAGAGGCCGATGTCGAAGCCAAGTTCTTCGCTAACGCCGAGCGCACGACCGATCGCGCGCGCGCGCAGCGCATACGCGACGTGCTCTTGACTTTGGAACAGCAGCCGGATCTTCAAGGCTTGGCCACGGTGCTGGCAGGTGATGCGTGAGTCGCCCGACCACTTCGCGCGCGAGGAGGTGCTCCCCGTGACCAATGTGTTGATGAGCGCTGCCGACTACCGCGAGAGCTTGCGTGCTTACTCGCCGCGCGTGTACTGCAACGGCGAGCAGGTGACCTCCGTGGCCGACGATCCGCGCTTGGCACCCGGCGTGGCCGCCGTGGGAGTGACCTACGATCTCGCCGTGCAAGCGGACACGCGGGCGCTGATGGTGGCCGAGCAGGCCACCTCGGGGCTTCAGGTGAACCGCATGCTGCACATCAACCGCCACGAGGATGACTTGCTCTCGAAGCTCGAGGCCTGCCGGCTCGTGTGCCGCGAGACGGGGTGTGCCCAACGCTACCTCACTCACGACGCACTGAATGCCATCTTCCAGCTGTCTCACCGCCTCGCCGAGGATGGCGCCGACGAACGCCCCGACCGCTTCCTGGCCTACCTGCACGAGGTCCAGCGTCGCGACCTCACCCTTGGCGTGGCGATGACCGACGGCAAGGGCGATCGTCGCCTACATCCCCATGCGCAACCGAATGCGGACAGTTACGTGCGCGTGGTGGCAAGGCGCGCCGACGGCATCGTCATTCGGGGCGTCAAAGCTATCGTCACTGGCGCGCCCTATATGCACGAACTGTTGGTGATGCCCTGTCGCACCATGGGCGAGGCGGATGCGGACTACGCCGTGTGCTGCGCGGTGCCCATCGACGCGCCGGGCCTGACCATCGTCACCCGCCCCGCCGGCCGGCCCGGCGAGCCGGCCGCGAAGTTCAGTGCTCGCTACGGCCAGTCGACGGGCGTGTGTATCTTCGAAGACGTCTTCGTGCCGCACGAGCGTGTGTTCATGGCCGGTGAGTGGATGCACTCAGAGCTGCTAGTAACGAGCTACGCCGCCCACCACCGCCACAGCTGCATAGGCGCCCGCGCTGGCTTTGGCGATTTGCTGATCGGCGCAGGCTTGCTGATGGCCGAGGCGAACGGCCTCGACCCCAATCGCGTGCAGCATATCCGTGAGGACCTGGTGGAGCTGATCACGATTGTGGAAGGGTTCTTCGCCTGCGGCGTAGCGGCCTCGACCTACGCCCTGGTAGACCCCGCCGGCAACGTGCAGCCCGAACCGGTCTTCGCCAACATAGGCAAGCTCCTGCTCGCCAATCAGATTTACGATATGCATCGCCTAGCCCACGAGGTCTCCGGCGGGTTGGTGGTTGCTCTTCCCGGGCCCGATGAGGACCACAACCCTGCCACCGCCGCAAAGCTCAGCGAGCTACTGACCGCGCGTGCGGACGTGCCCTACGCCCAGCGCATGGAAGTGGCGCGCCTGATGGAAGACCTGACGGCCTCGAATACTGCCGGGTGGTATTCGGTAATCTCGCTGCATGGCGGCGGATCCCCCCAGGCGATGAAGCGGGAGATCCACCGCAATTACCCTCTACCAGAGCGGCGAGCGCTGGTGGAGCGATTGCTCGATCGCGGGGTGGCGAGCACGGGACAGAGCGGGGCGCCGCCGCGGCGACGCCAGCTCGGCAAATGCTGCGCCGTCGGGTGTGAGGGCCCTGATGGCGCGACTGGTGCGCAGGCGACCGAGGGAGACCGCACCGGCTGAGTTCATCGCGATCACGCTGCGCCCGGCCTTCGAAGCCCTGCCCGAGACTCGCGGGCCTCCTGCGCCAATCCCGCCCGCCACAGTGTGCTGGCGCTCACCGCCCAGGCGCGACATCATCGGCGCTGCTTCCGAACGCCGAGACCTTACCTATGCCCGCTAGACACCTCGCGTGCCTGCCCTTGCTCATACTCAGCGTCTTGCTCAGCGTTGCCGTGACGGGTATCGCATATGCAGCGTACCCGGATGCCGCGCCGCGCGGGCGCTTGCCTCCGCAAGTGCAGCCCCTGCACTACACGCTCGAGTTGGAAATCGATCCACGCCACGAGCGCTTCGGCGGTCGAGTGTCGATTCGTCTTCGCTTGGACGAGGCCGTCTCCCACCTGTGGTTGCATGGCGATGGGGTGCAGATCGCACGCGCAGAGATCATTCAAGGCCGCTCGCGTAGGGATGCCCAGTGGCGCGACGTCCTGCCCTCCGGTGTGGCCCGCGTGGATATCGACGGTGGGCCTGTGGGGCCGGGAGTAGTGACGCTCACCCTAGAGTACGATGCGCTCTTCGACCGTAACCTAGCAGGGCTGTTCGCTGTGCAGGAGCAGGGCGAGTTCTACGCGCTGGCGAAGTCCGAGTCCATCCAAGCCCGCAAGTACCTGCCGGGCTTCGACGAGCCTGGCTTCAAGGCGCCCTTCGATATCTCGCTCACCATTCCCGAGGGCTACGCGGCTATCTCAAATGGCCCGGAGGTGAGGCGGGAGCCGGCGGGCGACGGCATGCAGCGGGTGACTTTTGCTACCACACGCCCCCTGTCCACCTATCTTTTGTCTTTGGCGGTGGGGCCCTTCGACGTGGTGGAGCGACCCGCGATACCGCCGAATGATGTACGCAAGACTCCCTTGCCCCTGCGAGGCATCGCCCGCAAGGGGCGTGGTGATGCCTTGGCGTACGTGCTCGACATCACGCCACGCTTCGTCGAGATCTTTGAGCAATCCCTGCGTCAGCCCTATCCCTACGCCAAGCTCGATATCGTCGCAGCGCCCCAGTGGCCGAGCGGCGCCACGGAGCTGGCCGCCGCCATCAGCTATCGCGAGCAGCGCATTCTGATCGACGGCACGCCGCCGCCCGCCGTGCGCCGGGCCCTGATCTCCGTCCACGCCCACGAGATCGCGCATATGTGGTTCGGTAATGTGGTCACACCGCCCTGGTGGGACGATCTGTGGCTGAAGGAGGGGTTTGCGACGTGGGCCACTCCCTTCGTGTTGACCCAGTGGGAGCCGCAGGCCGGCCATGACATGACGGCCCGGGCTCGCACCGTGGACGCGATGGCGAAAGACTCCCTGGCAAGCGTGCGTCGCGTGCGTGAGCCGATTGCCCTCAACGAGGACATTCGCAACGCCTACACCTCGATCCCCTACAGCAAGGGGGCAGCGCTGATCGCGATGGCGGATGCCTACTTCGGCGCGGAGGCCTTCCGGCCGGCCCTCGGGCGCTACGTCGCTCGCTACGCAGACGGCACGGCGGATTCGGCGGATTTCTTCGAGGCGATCGGCGAGGCCTCGGGCGAGCCTGCCTTGACTGAGTCGTTCCAAAGCTTCGTAGAGCAACCGGGCGTGCCAGAGGTGTCCGCTGCCTTGCAGTGTGCGCCCGACGCGCCGCCACGCGTGCGGCTCGCGCAGCGACGCTACTTGCCGGTCGGGTCACCCGCCGAGGAGGCGGCAGCCGTGCAGCGCTGGGTGATCCCCGTTTGCGTGGCATTCGCTGGCCCTGAGACCGGGGACCGAGGACGGGCCTGCATCTTGCTGCGCGATGCGAGCAGCGAACTCGCACTGAACGCTCCTGCCGGCCACTGCCCCGCCTGGCTTCACCCAAACGCCGATGGTGCTGGCTATTATCGCTATTCGCTGTCCGCGAAAGGCTGGCAGGCGTTGCTGGCCGCGCTGGCGGAAATCGAGGCGACGGAGGCCCTCACGGTGATCGACAGCGCGATGGCAGCCTTCGAGGCGGGCACCCTGCCGGCGAGTACGCTGCTCCATGTGGTGGAGGCGGCGGCAGCGGCGGAGCATCGCCTGGTGGTGACTGCGCCGATGGCGCGGCTGCGCCGCTACGCAGCCACGGTGCTCGATGAGACGGCGGGACAGACGTTGCTGCGCTGGGCCGGCGAGCATTACCGCCCGCGCCTCGCCGCGCTCGCGTGGGCGCGAACGGAGGAGGACCAGTTGCTGCGCACGGCACTGGCGCGCTTCTTGGCCCTCGATGCGCGCGACCCCGCCTTGCGTCGCCAGTTGGCGCGCGATGCCGCGGACTTCGTCGGCCTCGGGGGAGATCCCGATGCGAGTGCGCTGGATGCGGATCGCTACGACACGGCGCTCACGGTGGGGGTGCAGGAGCTCGGCGCGCCCTTCATCGAGCGCATGCTCATGCGCCGGGACGAGCTTGACGACCCGCGCTTCGAAGCTGCTGCCGTCAAGGTGCTTGGGCGCAGTCAATCGCCCACCCTGCGGGCCGATGCACAGGCGAGGGTTCTGGCAGGTGAGTTCGGTACGCGCGAGAACTGGGCCTTGGTCAACGCCCTGTTCGAGGGTCCGTCCACTCGTGCGCAGGCCTGGGACTGGTATCGCGCGCATTTCACGCAGCTAATGGCCGTGATCCCAGCCCAGTATCGGCGGCGCTCGCCGCAGCCTGCCGCGGATTTTTGCAGCGCTGAGCGAGCACGGCAGCTGTCGATGTTGTTCGCCGAGAAGGGAGCCGAGGTGCCAGGTCATCGCCGACCGCTACGCCAGGCGATGGAGCAAATTGGGTTGTGTGCCGCGTTGGCGCAGAGCCAGGGGGCGAGGTTGGCGGGCGCCCTGCGCTACGTGGAGGATTCAGCGCGGTAGAAGGGGCGGGCGCGATCGTCGTCGGGCAGGATCGTGGTGCGCTTCATCAGACGCTCGCCGCCACTGAAGGGATCGCGGCGGTGCATCGTCGCCGCGTTATCCCACAGCACGCAGTCACCCTTCTCCCACCGATGGCGGTAGACGAAGCGCTCTTGCACGCTCCAGTCGAAGAGCTCCTGCAGCAGCGCATCGCTCTCGTGTTGGGCCATGCCGGTGATGCGCGTGGTCATCCCGGGGCACAGGTATAGCGCTTGTTCACCGGTGTACGGATGGGTGCGAACGACGGGCTGGCGCAAGTCCGGCGTGCGCGCGGCCTGCTCGGGGGTGGTCGGTACGGAGTACATGGCGTTGAACGCGGCGTAGGACTGGATCGCCTCCGCGCCTGCTAGGCGCTCGCGGGTCCGCGCCGGTAGGGCGGCGTAGGCGCTTACCATGTCAGCGAAGTAGGTGTCGCCACCAGCCTCGGGTAGGGTGACCGCACACAGCAGGGAGCCCACGGCGGGCTTGGGCAGGTAGATCTGATCGTAATGCCAACCCACTTCTCGGTCCGCGAGAATGCCGATGGTGCGTCCCTCGCGGCGCATGTTCGAGACGTAGAGGAGTTCCGGGTGTTGCGGCGATAGGTACTCAGCACGCACATGGATCTCGAGCTTGCCGAGGGCGGCGCTAAAGCCAACTAAGTCGGGCTCCTCGACCTGCTGAGCAGGCAGTACGAGTAGCTTGTGGCGATGCCAGAGCTCACGCACTGCGGTCACGTCCACTGCACTGGGGGCGGCGCTGATCTGTAGGCCGGACACACGGGCGCCGAAGCCGGCCTTGAGTGAGGTCACGTCGAGCAGGGTCGGCGGGCCACCACCAGGCGTGTTAGATGCTGAGCTCACGGGCAGCGGCCTCTTACTTGGCATATGTCCGGACATTTGAGATTCTCGGCTCAGCAGTGCGTTCGGTCAAGCAGTCTCCGTAACTAGAATGCTTCGAGGTAACTGAGAAATCATAATGATCCAGCCTACTTACGTCGATGAATTCACTCGAGACATTAGCTTTACTCCTGACTCCACGGCCCTAGTGGTCGTGGATATGCAGCACGCGAGCGGCAGTCGAGAACACGGCTTGGGTCGTCTGCTGGCGGAGCGCGGCACGCTCGATTCTGCCGCCTACCGCTTCGACCGCATCGATCAGCTGATCGTGCCGAACACGCAGCGCTTGCTCACCTGCTTTCGATCCGTCGACGCGCTGATCGTCTACATCACGCTCGGACCGACCCTGCCTGACTACAGCGACGCGCCCGCGCATCTGCGCAAGTGGTTCGAGGCGACGCGCAATCATGTCGGCCGTCCCGAACATGAGATCGTGCCCGCGCTCGCCCCGCAGCCGGGCGATGTGGTGCTGAACAAGACCACGATCGGCGCCTTCGGCTCCACGGCGATCGACAGCGTTCTGCGCGCACGCGGCATCGAGGAGATCGTCGTGACCGGCGTCTCCACCAACAACTGCGTGGGCATGACGGCGATGGAGGCGGCCGATCGTCAGTACGGGGCGGCGCTTGTGAGTGACGCCACAGGCACCTGCAGCGATGCCATGCAGGAGGCGACGCTCACGAGCTTCCGCCGCCTGTGGGGGCGTGTGGCGACGACCGACGAGGTGATTGCGGAGATCACCGGCCGCGCGGCGTCTTCTTGAGCCACCGGTCGGAAGATGCGAATCCCGAACAGACCGGAGGCTTGATAGCCGGAGTGGCATTCGTCATCGCCGGTGCCGTGTTGCTCTCCTTCAAGGGCATCGTCGCCAAGCTGATGTACGCCCAAGGCGGTGACCCGGTCACCGTCGCGGCCGTGCGCTCGGTGCTCGCGGTGCCTGGCTTTTGGGCCTGGGCCTTGTTTCGAGTGGGGCCGAAGCGCCTGTTCGCCGTCCCGCCGACGACCCTCCTGCCCGTCGCCGGCGTCGGACTTCTGAGCTACTACGCAGGCGCCATGATCAACTTCTACGCGCTCACCATGATCGATGCGGCGCTGGAGCGGATGTTGCTGTTCACCTACCCGCTGCTGGTGGTGACGGCGCTGGCGATCATCGAGCGCCGCTGGCCTCGCCTTCGGGTGCTGGTGGCTATGGTGGTGACCTACGGCGGTGTGGTGCTGGCGGTCGGCGGGCTCGACGCCTCGCTCTTGCGAGCAAACGCCCTCGGAGCGAGCTTGACTCTGCTGTCCGCCGCCGGCGTCGCTGCCTACTACCTGGTCAACGCCAACGTTAGTCAGCGGATCGGCAGTCAAACCTTCACTGTGTACGCGATGACCGCGGCGGGCATCGGCATGGGATTGCACCTGCTAGTCACGCGCGAGCTGGGGGATCTCGCGGCGCTACCGGGCGAGTTCTGGAGCCTGATGATGTTCATGGTGCTGGCGGTGACCGTGCTGCCCTTGTTTCTGATGGGTGTGGGGATCGCCCGCGTAGGAGCCGCGCGCGGCAGCCTCATCAGCGCTATCGGGCCCGCATCGACCGTGTTCGCAGCCTACCTGCTGCTCGGCGAACGCCTTACGCTTGGGCAGGTCGTGGGCAGCGCGTTGATCGTCGCCGGGATTTTGCTGCTGGAGTCGCGTGCAGCGGTGAAGCACGAGGGTGTGCCGAGCGCGAGGTGAGGCGCGAAGCGGGCCGTGGCAGCTGCGGCGGTGACTCGCGATGGGTGTTGCGGATAGAGGCGCAGATGAGTGAGAGCTTAGACCGGACGGCGGCGCGCGCGGATACGGCGATCGTCATGTCAGCGCCGGCATTGCTGGTCTCGATCGGCGCCTTGTTCGTGGCGCGCTACGAGGCGAGCGTGCAGCGCGCCGAGGTCTAGCCCGACGTGGAGTTCGGCATGTTCCTTAGCTGAGATGGGTTTGCCATCAAGCTCATCAACAAGGGTGCGGGCTGCGCGCGCGAGGGGCATGAACCTACTTGTGGTGGGCCAGCCCGTGGCGGATGCGCCGGCCCCCTCGTGGCTGCCGTTGCTGGCGCGGATAGCGCGATCGCCTACGACGTGATCAGCACGGACCGCATTTCCAACGCGATGATCGCGCCCGGTGAGACGACGATCGCGTTCGGGCCCAGATGGACGGAGCAGACTCGGCGTGTCTTCTCCACCGTGGGGCAAATCGAGGCGACACTGTGCTACTGATCGATCGTCGATCAGCTTCGCCACTGAGCTCAACGGGGCGGCACAGCCCGCCGCGTGCGAGGTGCCGGTGCAGCCCTACCAGTAGACGGCCGGGCTTTTCGCTACAATCCTGGCCGGCAGTGACGCCCCATCAACGGAGTAGCGCATGAGCAACCCAGTTGCCGTCTTCGACACGAGCGAAGGCACCTTCAAAGCCGAGATCTACGTCAAGGAGATGCCGATCACCGGGCAGAACTTCGTCGATCTCGCCAACAGCGGTTTTTACGATGGCCTGCATTTCCACCGCGTGATCCCGCGCTTCATGCTGCAGTTCGGCTGCCCCCACTCGAAGGATCCGAACTCGCCGCGCGCAGGCACCGGCGGTCCGCCCCATGGGCGTATCGAGGATGAGTTCCTCGAGGATGCGAAATTCTCCAACGAACCCGGCACGCTCAGCATGGCCAACACGGGCCAACCGAACAGCGGTGGCTCTCAGTTCTTCATCAACACCTCCGCCAACACCTTCCTCGATTGGTGGGACGCGCAGACCGAATCGAAGCATCCCGTGTTCGGCAAGGTCACGGAGGGAATGGACGTGGTGAAGGCGATCGAAGGCCACGGCAGCAGCAGCGGCAAGCCGGACAAGGCACTGCGCATGAACAGCGTGACCATCGAGGATGGGGACTAGCACGGGCGTATTTCGCTTGGGCCCGTGGCGGTCTGGTGTTGCGCATCGCCGCCGCGGGGTCAGTTCGCCAAACGGCGATACTGATCGGGTAGGGGGCGTGCTCCCCAGTCCGCTTGCGCGCTCCTGTGCGCGACGCTCGCCAGTAGCTCGCGTGAGTCCCCGCTGTCGCCGGAAGCCTCGAGCACGGCAGCCCGCGCCACCGCTTCGGTGAGTATCACCTCGAACAGGCCTAGGGCGGTCGCCTGATCGCGCACCTCATCCAGGCGCGCGAGAGCCTCTTGCACGTCTTGCTCGGCCCGGCAAATGGCGATGCGCGCCAACGCGCGCAGCCGGTAAACGCCGTGTTCCTGACCGTCGCTCAAGGCTTCGAGGTGGCGACATGCCGCTGTGCGTGCCGAGGCATTGCTCAACAGGTCGAAGTTGGCGTTCTCGATCGCGATGGAGAGGGCGAAGTAAGCAGCGCCCTCATCTAGCGCAGTGCTGGCCGCCTCCAGGTGGGCGCGGGCCTGCTCCGCCTGACCACGTTGCGCGGCGATGCGGGCAAGCACAACCTCTGCTTCGGCCACGCTCGCACTGAGTCCTAGATCGGAGAAGGTCTTGGCGATGGCGCTCATGGCGTTGTGCGCGGCGCCTAGGTCACCCCCAAAAAAGTCGTTCATCGCGAGTTCGTAAGAGGCCTCCAGCGCCAGGTTGCCTTCGGGCCGCTCCTCGGCGTTCGCCTTGGCCTGCTCCATCAGCTCACGGGCCAGGTCGCGCTGGCCCTGGCGCAGGGCGATTTGACCGCGGCGATACGGTAGCCACGCGATACCGATGCGGTCGTCCACCTCGGCGAACACAGTCTCTGACTGATCGATGACCTGCAGCGCTTGCTCGTAGCGGCCGAGCTTGAACAGGGAGACGCCGATGTTCTCTAGGGAGATCGCGTAGCGCTTCTTGTTGCCGCGCTCGAGTTGGTAGGCCGCCGTTTGCTGCTTCAGCGCTAGGCCTCGCCCGAGCCAGCCGTGCAGATCGTAGGCCACGGCGAGGGAGTTGTTGGAGGCGGCGAGCTGGGGCTCGTTGCCCATGGCTTTGGAGAGTGCTACAGATTGTTCTAGGTAGTTCAGGTAGCCCTGCATGTTG
Source organism: Pseudomonadota bacterium (assembly GCA_039193195.1). Lineage (NCBI taxonomy): Bacteria > Pseudomonadati > Pseudomonadota > Pseudomonadota bacterium. The sequence goes on along the minus strand of JBCCWS010000038.1, from coordinate 21,865 downwards.
GCCTGTGCGTACTCGTGGCTGGCAAGTTGTCGCAGGATCTCCGGCTCGCGCGACTGGATGTCGAGGCGCTGGAAGATCTCTCGGGCTTCGAGTAGGGCCTTGGGGTCATAGTTGTCGTCACAACGACCGCTGGCTACAAGGGCTTCAGCAAGGGCGTGATCATTGGTTTGGGCGGTGGCCTTGTCGCGTGCATCCACCGTGAGATCCAAACAGCGGCGGTAGTCGCCCACGTTGTACCAGTACCAGGCTTCGGAGAGATCGATGCGCGGGTCGTCCCCCGCCGGGGCTGGCAGGCGTCGCGCCGCGGAAATCTGGGCTTCAAAGCCCTCACCGTTATCCTGACTGGCTAGGCTCTCTGCCAGCGCAAGGTGGTAGTCGAGCTTGTTCGGGTGAAACTCCTTCAGCGCCGAAAAGACTTGTTCGGCACGCGGCCAGTCCTCGCTGCGCTGGGCGAGCTGAGCCTCGAGCTCCAGCTGGCGTTGGCGCGAGAGGGGCGCGGCGGCCCGGAATGCGCGGCCAGACTCGCGCACGGCGTTGCTCGCGTAACCCAGTAGGGACCAGGTGTCGGCCAGGCCGTCGATGATGGCGGCATTGTCGGGAGCCAAGCGATCGGCTAGCTGGAAGTGAGCCAGTGCTTCGCGGCCGCGTCCGCTTTGCAGGGCGGCCACGCCTTCGCCGAAAGCCTCGCTCGCAGCCGTATCCGGGATCTCCCCCCGGGCGAGGTCGAGCTGTTCGCGAGTAGCCGCGCCGACGTCGAGCCACGCGTAGAGTTGTTCGGCGCTGCGCAGCGCGAGATCACTGATGGCACTGCTGGCGCCGGTGATGCGGGTAGTGAACAGCCCGTCTCCATAGAGCTCCTTCAGTTCGAGGTCCACGGTGGCGGTCTGCGAACTTGCGGCGCTGGTGGTGATGATCGCGCGCACCTGCCAGCGTGCGGCGCCGGGCACGGATCCAGCGCCGGCGCGGCCGAATTGGGAGAAGCTGCTGCCCGAGGTGGAGCGCTCTACCAGGCGCAGTTGTTCGCCGGCGTGCAGGGTGGCGGATAGGGCCTGCTCGAGCGCAGGTGCCATCCACGCGGGCGCTGCGGGTGCCCCCGCGGAGACGCCTGCGTTGAACACCACGGGGAACGTTGCCTGGCTCTGCGTGCGCCCGAACCAGGCGAGCGCAACGAAGGCGGCGACGAGCACGATAATGAGGGCGAATTGCCAGGACCACCCCAGCTGCGACTGGGCGTCTTCCATCTCGCGCAGGGCGCCGAGATCGGAGCTGATGGAGTCTGCAGGGCGCGACGCGCCGGATTCTCGTGCCATGGCGTGCCTGGATCGCCTCGAGCGAGGTCAGTTTTTATTCATCATTGCCGACGAGCGTGAGTATTGCAGATTTCAGCTGTGCTGGCTGAACAGGCTTATGTAGCAAGGTCAGGGCGTGGGCGCGGGCGCGGGCTTTGAGTGCCGCAGAGGCGTTGCCGGAGATGAGCAGGGGCTTTATCCGCGAGGCCGTGGCCGCCTGCGCCTGGCGCACCACGTCGATGCCGTCGGGCCCCGGCCCCAGCTCGACATCACAGATCAAGATATCGGCGTCATCCAGTCCCAGGTGCTCCGCGCGATCGGCGAGGCGTACGGCGAGGCCCCATTTCTTCAGCAGGCGACCGGTTGCTTCGAGGGTTTCCGCATCGTCGTCGAGCACAACGACACGCTGGCCGGCAAGGGAGGCGGCGGCCAATGCCGCAGGGTTTACTGGGGCGCCATGCGGTAAGTGTGCATGGAAGGGGCCGAGCGTGAAGCGGCTGCCGCGACCGGGGGCAGAGTCGAGGGTGACGGAGACGTTGCTAAAGCGCGCCAAGCGACTGACGATGGAAAGGCCAAGGCCGAGCCGCTCGCCCGATTGTCCCGCCGTCGCGTCGGCGATGCGTGTGAACTCCTCGAAGATCCGTTCCTGGTCTTGAGCGGCGACCCCCGACCCCGTGTCCTCTACGTCGAGCCACAGTTGGCCGCTCATTTCGCGGGTTCGCAACAGCACCGTGCCCCTAGGGGTGTGACGAATCGCGTTGGCGACCAGGTTTTGCACCATGCGCCGGAGCACGGTCGGGTCCGCAGCCGCTTGGTGGGCCGTCGCCTGCACTTCGAGGGCCACCTCGTTCGACCGCGCGAGTTCGGCGAAGTCATCCGCCACCTCCATCAGCAGCTCACGTACGTTGACGTCGCGCTGTTGCACGGACACCTGGCCCGTATCGAGCAGCGTGAGGTCTAAGAGCGAGTCGAATAGCTTGCCCAAGGCATCCGTGGAGTGGCGTACGCGCTCGATCACGTGGACTGACGCCTCGTCCAGGGTGCTGTCGTCAACCGTTTCGAGCAGCAGGCGAATGGCGTGCAGGGGCTGACGCAGGTCGTGGCTCGAGTGGGCGAGGAAGCGCGACTTGGCGAGGTTCGCCTGCTCCGCCTCCGCCCGCGAGCGCGCCTCGTCCTCGCGCAGTACATCCAGCGCGCGAGCGCTCTCGGCGACCTGGCGCAGGAGCGCATCGCGTGTCGCCGTGAGCTGAAGCCGTTGCAGCAGGCTTTGATGAAGCTTGTAGGCAAGCCACGCGATCACCATCCACACGGCAGTCAAGATCGCTGCACGTAGGATAGCGAAGGATGCGTCAGTGGTGAGCAGTTGCCAGCCTGCCACGGGCATCGCCACCCCGATGCGCGCAAAGCAGGCGACCAGCCAGTAGTGCTGGTAAACCGCGGTGCACAGGGCGGCGCCGCCGATGGAGAACAAGAAGTAGAACTGCAGCGCGGGCACGTCGGTGGGGAAGAACGCGAGCGCAGCAAACAGCCAGGCGAGGCCAACGCCCGCATCGCTCGCGAGCACTGGCCAGCGCAGGGACGGGCCCCCTGTGCGCCGCACCACCAGGCGGACTAGGATGTCGCTGAGGGACAGCAGGCACGCCACCGCCACCCAAGCGCGCAACGTCGCTACCGGCACTGCGCCCCACATCATCAGCGCCAGCAACCCCGCGAACAGGGCGTTGAACAGGGCCAAGGGCAGGGCGCAGTTCGCAGACAGGAGAGAGTGCTGGATGCGTACCTGCACCGTGTCAGCGTGTCCCGCAGAGGTCGTGTTGTCGGTGCCTGGCGCCATGGGAGGATAGTAGCAAGGGCCCTGGACAGGCGGGGCGCTGCGCCTTAAGTCAAGCGTACTAGTGGCAGGGTAGAGGCGCTGCAGTACACTAGCCTGGAACCCTTCGGAGCGTAAGGCAGTGCGGGCTCTCGTTGCCGACGACCACCCAATGTTTCGCGAAGGTATCTGCCTGATGCTCTCGCGTCTTTACACCGATGCCACGATCGATCAGGCAGGCGACATGTCAGGCGTGCGCGATCACCTGAGCGCCGCCGAGGGGCTCGATCTGCTGACCATCGATCTGTTCTTTCCTGGCTTCGATCACCGCAAGGACCTGCGAACCTTACGCCAGCAACTTCCTCTCACGCCCATCGTGGTGATCTCCATGCTGCAAGATGAGGCTGAGATCCGCGACATCATGAGCATGGGCATCAACGGGTTTGTCTCCAAGGCCGTGCGCCCAGAGAACATCTCGGCGGCTATCGTGGAGGTGATGGAGGGCGAAACGGTGGTGCTCAAGAGCTCCACGCGCGTATCGCCACAGCCCCAGCAGGAGGCCGGCGCAGACCCCTTCGCCTCCCTCTCCGCTCGCCAGCTGGACGTGTTGCGCCTCATCGCCCGCGGGCAGTCGAACAAGGAGATCGCGCGCGAGCTCGGGTTGTCGCCCTACACCGTGCGCATCCACGTCTCGGCGATGCTTAAGGCGCTCGGCCTTAACTCTCGCTCAGCAGCCGCTTCCTACGCGGCCTCTCGCGGCTTCAGCTGACTAGTCGAGTACTAAGGAACTTGTCGCCCCGCTGCTGATCTGCGTCTTCCGCGGTGCGTACGCGTCGTCCGCGAAGTGCACTGTATAGCGACCTGGCGGTAGGGGGATCTCTTCGCCATTTACGGTGCCGGCCGCCACCGTGACTCCGTCGTCGGCCTTCACCTCGAAGGGGACCACCACACGGGTGGCGAGGGTGAGCGAGCGCGCCAGTTCGCTGGCGCTTGCTGCATCGAAATAGCTGCCACCGCCGAGAGCTGCCCAGCGCTGGAAGGTGGCCCTTGCAGCCTGCGTGTCCTGCGCGTCGAAGTCGAAGCCGATCACGTTCAGCTGCACATCGACGCCTGCGCTGCGCAAGGTGTTGATCTGTGCCTCTACGTCGCCATCGCAGGACTCCTCCCCATCGGTGATTAGCACAACGGTTTTGCGTCCAGTGGCCTGGGCGAGATCCTGGGGCACCTTAGCGATCGCATCGGCGATGGGCGTGTAGGCAAAGGCCTGGGGAGTGATGTCCGCGACCACCGCTCGTGCAGCGCTTCGATCTAGGGCGCCGAGGGGGACTTCGAGGTCCGTCCGGCAGCTGCTGGCCTCGCGATTGCCGAAGGCGCGCAGGGCAAATCCGATACCGTCCGGGAGATCATTGACGAGGAGGTCATCCAGCACGTCGGCGGCGATCTGATAGCGGAAGCGATCCCCCAGCTTCTTGTACATGCTGCCGGAGGCATCGACGATCACCTCCACCGCATCGCCCGCCGCGACCCGCTGATTGGCCGCAGGCGACTGCGCCTTGACGAGCAAGGCGCCGGGCTCGGGCGGATCCACTTGCTCTACGCTCAAGGCCACCTGGTAGTCCTTCGCACGACGCAGCATGCAGATCGCGCGGTCGAAGCCGATCTGCAGATCGCCGGCGGTCAGCGCGAGATCGTAGAAACCCTGATTTACTGCGGCATAGTTCTGCATCATGTCCTGGGGAACGGCATTGCCTTTCGAACTCAGCTCGAAGGAGAACACGCGGGGACGCACCTCCCCGAGCAGTCGCCATAGGTCGCCCGTCTGGCGCAGGCCATCGGTTTGCGCGTCGGTGATGAACAGCACCGCGCGCGTGCCATCGCGTTTGGAGAGCTCATCGCTGGCGAGGATCAGGGCGGACTCGGCATTGCTGGAGCCGAAGCGTCGATCGGAGTTCACGATGGTGGCGGAGACCTCGAAGGCGTTGCCGCTCCACTCCTCTAGCATCAGCGACGGCGCGGGATCGTTGAAAGGCACCAAGTTCACCTCCTCGCGCCCGTCTCGCACGCCCGCCGCGAAGGCTTTCATCGTGTGATCGATGACGTCGTAGTAGGGCCCCACGCTGCCGCTCGTGTCCCAGGAGAAGATCACCGAGCGGGGCGGCTCGTAGAGGTGCAGGTAGTAAGTGCCAGGGGCGACTGTGGCGGTGACTTCTAGGGCGTCGTCGACATGACGTCGCTCTGTCCGAAGCGCCAAGCCCTCGGCGTCGACGAGTGCGAAGGCGTATTCCATCGCCTGTGCCGTGCGAAAGCGCCAGCGGAGCTGATTGTTGCCTTCGGCGACGGTGACCGCGTACCAGTCATCATCTTCACCCACGAGGACTGTGCCGCTCGCCAGATCGCCAGGGAAAAGGGGAGTGGCCTGCGATTTCGAATCGCCGGCGTCGGCGCTGGTGGGCGGTGTCGGCGTCGCCTGAGGCAGCTGGCGCTCGTAGGGACCATCGGCGGCCCCGTGCCCCCATTCCCCGACCACTGAGAGATAGTTAGCGTCGGACGCCACCTCGAAGATACGAATTTGGGCGGGTGTGTGGGGCACCGTGCCTTCTTGCGGTGCCGCCACGAAGCGCACGAAGCGCGCCCACACCGGCGCCGCCAGGGGCAAGTCAGCCACATCTGGCTGCTGCCGATTCAGCGTCCATTCGGCGAGGTCGGTCCACGGTCCCACCGGACTCTCCATGCTAATGGAAACGCTCACTTTTCGAACTGCGCGTCGGCTGTCGCCGGTGTTCTCGCCATCGCGCCACTGCAGGCGTTCGATGCGTGCGGCACGGTTGTCGCGGAACCCCATCACCCACTCGTAGGGAGTGCCGGAGCCGGTGAACTGTCCGTCGAGCTTCTCAGTGTTGAAGGTAGTGTGGCAACAGCCGCTCCCGACGTAGGGGAGTGAGTACACCGTGTGCCCGCCGACGGCATGATCCGCGATATTGACTGGACCACTGAGGATCTCCCGAGGGGACTCGGCGACGATGAGCTTCCACTCGCCAAAGCCGATCGCGCCGCCGTCTTCGGCGATGTTGTCGATTAAGCGCAGGCGCGCAAAGCGTGCGCTTTCGGGCGAAGGCAACACGAAGGCCTGCTCGACCGCATCCGCCTGCAGGTCACCGCTCAAGACGGAGCGGTAGTGGTTGCCGTCGTCGGAGAGTAGGAGCTCGAAGCGGCGCAGTTGCACGCCTAGCTTGCTGGAGCCGGTCGGGTGCAGCACCGTGCCGAGCACCGTCAGCGCCTGGGTACCCGCGAGGTCCACGGTGAAGTCCCCGGGTCGGGCCAGCCAGGCGCCGGTGGTGCGCGTGACGATGCCGTCTATGCCGGCGGCGCTGTGCCGGGTCTCGTCCACGATGGTGGCGCCAAGGCCGGACCACGCCGCGTTGGTGCCACCGAGCAGTGCCTCCGGCAGCGACCACAGGCGTCGGGCGTTGACCGGAGGTGCCCCACAGGCCGCTTGGGTCACCGTCGAGGTGCTGGCGATGGCGCCGTCGGCGTGGCGAACGCCTACGCTTACAAGGACCGGCGTGTCGGTCCTGGCGTCGGGCAGCACATCGAGCACCAGGTCGATTTGCGTGCGTTCGCTGGGTCCGAGGTCCAAGGTCTCTGACGCTGCCCGCAGGCGCCAGCCCACGGCACTCGTCTGCGTTAGCACGTTCAAGCGCTGCGCGCTCCCCCCCGTGTTGTGCACCTCTAGTGCTAGGCGCACCCGCTGACCGAGGGGATGATAGGCACCGAAGGTGGGCAACTCCCCGACGATCGCCAGGGCCACGTCGCCGAGTTCGGCGCCGTCCGCGGCGAGCGGGTCGAGCAGGTCAATGCGCAAGCGATATTCGTCAACACCGGCGGAACGCCCGCGCAGGCGCAGCAAGTGATCACCGCCGTGGACCGTGCCCTCGAAGACCACTTGCTCCTCCTCTCCAGTGCTCGCCGCGACCCGCTTGCCGTCGAGGCTGAGGTTGAGCTGACTGCCCGGCGTGGCCGTGGCCACCGCCCGCACGCGCGCACGTCCTGGCAGGTGAAAGCGGTACATGTCCGTGTCACGGCGGCTGAGCCTTCCTGTGAAGTCGCTGCCGATTACGAGTCGCTGGGCTTGCCCCTTGGTGTCGTTAGGTTCCTCTTCGTAGGCCGTGCCAAGCGCCGTTTCGGTGGGGGTGATCGTCACCTCGTAGGCGCCCACTTCTGCCTTGCTGCTGGGGACGGTGGTGAGTAGGTAGTCGCCAGGGGGCAAGAACAGGTCATCCAGCGCCAGCGGCTGCTTCCCCGAGCGCTTTTGCAGGGAGACGCCACCGCTCGTGAGCAACTCCACGCCATTGATGCTCTCGCCGATGGCCGCGATGCGCCAGTGGCGGCGCGGTCCTGGGATAGAGAAGCGGAAGAGGTCTTTGTCGCCGAAAGACAGGGTGGCCGATACGGTCATGGGCGTGCCGCCCACGCGCGTGGCGTCCGTCGTGCGGTCGTTCGGTTCCACCTCGTGTCCCGCCCGGTTGGTCACGGGGGCGCTCACGGCCAAGGTGTAGCCCACGGGCGCTTCCAGCTTGGTCACCCCGGAGATCGAGACAACGAACTCTCCGCTGAGGGTGACGCCGCGAAAGCCATGCTGCTTGCCGCGTAGGCATTTGATGCGGGTGCCGTCGCTCTCGAGCAGGCAGGTGTCCGTGCGGATGTCCTGGTCCAGGGAGAATAGGATGTCTCGGTGGGTGTCGGTGTCGCTGAGAGAGAAGCGGAAGTAGTCCGTATTTTGGCTGGTGAGGACGCCCTGCAGGGGCATCGTGGTATCAAAGGCGCTCGCGTTCTGCGCTCGGTCGTTGGGCTCTGTCTCAGTGCCGATCGCGCCCGCGGTCTGGCTGTGTGCGGGGGCGATGAGCGCCAGGGTCGCGAGCAGTGAAGCGGTCAGCGAGGTAAAGGTGTTCATTCGCAGCTCAGGGGGCCAAGGTCAAGATCTATATTGGGTCCGATCTCCACGTCACCTTCCACTTCGAAGGTGCCGAGCATCAGGCTCGCGGCGCAGGAGATGCCGAGCTTGTAGTTCTCGCAGAAGCTGATACTGCCGCTGACGCCGCCACCGGTGCCGATGCCCACACCGGTCTGCTCGAAGCACGGGGACTCGACGCTCGCCGAGGCCGCGAGCGGCGAGACCACCACCTCGAAGCTCGGGCAGGTGACGCAGGTGAGCCGTTCGATGCCCGCCGCCACCTCGGCGATGAGCTGCGGCGTGACCTGGCCGTACTCCAGCATCTTGGCGGAGTAGAGGGTCATGGTGGCCGTCGAGCCGGTGAGGGCACCGAGCACGTAGCCCATGGCATCGTTGACGCCGATCTTCTCCAGCGTGACCGAGTACTGCGCCATCGCCTGATGCTGGCCACTCTCCATCACGCCCACGAAGGCGCCGGTGGCTGGGTCGACGTCCCACCATCCCCACACCTCCGTGTCGCCGATCGCGACGGGGCTAGCGGGGATGATGACTTGGTGCTCGCGCTGGAGCGTGCGTTCCACCCGACCTCGGACCGTGGGTGTAAGGCTGGCGAGCGTTGCGGCGGCCGACGGGTCGTCGACGGTGAGGAGCAGGAGTTCCTGGCCCTCGCGTTGGGCGATGTCCATCATGCGCGCCGTGGTGATCACCTGACTGGGATCCTCCACGAAGCGCGCCAACACGCGGCCCTCGAGCGCTGATTCCTGCATGCCCCGAGCGCGCTGGAACAAAGCGGCGGCGCCACGGGGCATGCCGCCTAAGGGAATGGCGCGCAACTCATCGAGGCGAAGATCGAGGGTGAGCTCGGCATCGACCGCCGATGCCTCGTCCACATCGGTGTGTGCGGAGGTGATGAGGATGCGCGGCACATCGTGCACCAGGCGCACGCCGGCGCGTCGTGCCAGGCGCGCCGACAGAGTGTCGGACTCGCTGGCGAAGGCCAAGTTGATCAGGTGGGGGGTGATGGCCTGGGACGCTTCCAGTTGCATCAGCCTCAAGGCAGCTGCGGCGTCGTCGGTCTCACCTTGCAGGGTCGTAAGCTCCGCGCGGGCGGTGGCGACGGCATCGGCCGTCAGCAGGCTGCGCTGGGCCTCGAAGGCCTCACGGGTCAGCGTACCCGCCACCACAGCGACGCTGTAGCGGCGCACGGCAGGTGGTCGATCGTTGGCGTCCTGCGCCACGAAGAGATCGCGGGTGAGGCGGCGGACGGGCTGCCCGGGCACTCGGAGCTCGATCGCCAGCCACTCGCGGGTGAGGTGGGAGCCGGCGTCGTCGAACACGACGGGCGTGGGCGCCAAGGCCTTGGGCGCTTGACCCGCGTAGCTCGCCTCGCGCCGGTACTCGAGCCCGACGACGGCACGGTCCTCATCGGTCACAGGCTCGGCGCCGGTCTCGCTAGCAGGTTCGTTCGGCGGCGCGGTTGGGCGACCACCGCCACCGAGTCCACCGCCGCCGAGCAAGGACCCCGGCGTGCCCGAGATCAGGCCCTCGCTGGCCGGGGGTGCTTCCTCGCTCGCCAATGGCGCGAACTGGGGAATGGCGCGCACCACCAGCGATATCGGCGCAGTCGCCAACTCGGCCACCGTGCCTTGGATTCGCCCCAGCCGTTGCTGGCGGCCATCGGCCGTGGTCTGCATCCAGGTGATGGTGAGGCGTTGGTGGGACGCGTCGGGCAGGCGATCGTAGTGGCGCGTGGCGGTGGCGAAGCTGTCGCCCGGTTCGGCGTGGGGGAACGAGGGGTCGAGGGCGAGCCAGTCGTCACCTTCATCCAATTGCACCTCCACCCAGGCGTGGTCGCGCGCGATCTTCTGGGTGGCGTCGTCGTTGATAGGGTCGTACGCGCCCGGGTGATCGATGCCGAGGTGGGAGGGCAGGTGCGGGCTCGTCGCCCCCAGCAGTTGGACTAACGCTGGATCGCGCAGGCGTCCGACGGCGATGCGTGCGGCATGGACGCTGTCGCCCAGGGCCTCGATGAGCAGGACCGATTGATCCAAGGCGTTGCCAGCGCGGCTGCGTGCGGTTTGTGCCGGGCCGCGTTGGGCACCCGAATAGGGTTCGTAGGCGATGCTCGTCGATACGGCTTCGAACACATCGGTGTAGTAGTCACTGCGTAGGGCGTCGACGGCTTGATCGCCAAGCGCGACCGGAGCGACTAGTAGTAGGCCCATCGAGAGGACCGGGAGGATGACGCGTGCTGGCTGGTAGTGCATGTCAGCTGCCCTGCTGCAGTTCACGATGGCGAAAAGTCTAGGCCAGGCATGCTGCGTATCGCGTTAGTACAGGTGCCCTAGGGGTGCTGTAGGTTGTTGATTATTGGTGCGCTAGTGCAAATCGGCTAGTTGCCTGGGGCGGACTGCCTTCGTAGCGTGAGTCCCACCAGAAAGGAGGCTGACATGACCCTACGCGCTAACGCATCCTTCGCGATGTTGATGATGATCACCACAACCACCGTGTTCGCGGCCGAGATCGTGACCCAGACGCGCCAGGGCGGCGTGGTCGTCGCGCAAACCCATACCTTTGCCAACGCAGCAGGCGACCTGCGGATCGACGAGCGCGGCCCCCGTGCTCGGGCGGCGTCCGCGTCGGCGGCGGGTGGGGCGGGGAGTTCGGCGAACCCGGTGCCCTTCGAGGCGGGCGAGCTGCTCGAGACGACGATCTTCCAACAGCGCGAGCAGGCGATCGTCTCCCTGGAGGGGAACATCTGCCGCAAGCTATCCGTGGCGGAACGTCCCGCGACGGCGCCGCGCGCGGAGCAGCGACGCAACCGCGGACGCTTCGCGGAAGCCATGGGTAAGGCGGGCGCCGCGATCGAGGAGGCGATGGAGCAGGCCCGTCGCGACGGTGAGATGACCGAGGAGGAAGCGCGTGCCATGCGCGAGTTCATGGGCGGTCGTGGCCTCAGTGAACCCCTGTCCTACGAGGTGCGCGCCACGGGCGAGGCCGTCGACGTGAACGGCTATCGGGGCGAGGGCTACGAGGTGGTCGACTCGCGCGGCACCGTCGCCCAGCGCCTGTGGATGGCGCCGACCAAGCGCCTGAAGGGCGCGCGCGATGTGCGCGATGCCATGGAAGGCATGATGGCCGCCTACCGCGAGTTCCTCGACCAGATGGGCGGCGGGGCGGTCATGGATACGTCGATGATCGCTGTCTTCGAGAGCGATGAACTGGCCGGCAAGTACCCGGTGCGGATTGAAGACTTCGAGTCCGGCGAGGTGACCGATGTGGTCGACGTGCGCAGCGGTGACGCCGACTACTACCCGGACTGCGAGGAGCGGAGCATGTTCGGCATGTGAGGCGCCCGAGGGCCACCGCCGCGACGGTGGCCTCCGGCGCCGGCCGGCTGCCGCCTTAGGTGTCCTCGTACACCACCGCGCCGTTCACCTTCACCGTGAGGGGGTGGTAGCCGGGCTTGGCCGCCTCGAAGATGCGCTGCGCTTCCTCGCGTCGATCAGCCTCTACCATCGCCTGGTAGAGGGGGCGCACGAACTTGTTGCGCCCCACCGTGATGAGGAAACTTTCCAGGCGCGCGTCCGCATCGGCGTAGCCGTTGCGGATCGCGATCATCAGCCAGGAGAAGGCGATCTCGTTGTTGGTCGCCTCCGTCAAGCCGAAGGTCTCGTCGAGCTCCGTGAGCTGTTCGGGGCTCAAGCTCGCCGGCATGCCGTCGAGGAACGCCTTCCATTCGTGATAGGTCCACTGGGAGGTGGCGATGTCGGCGGCAGGCGTGTCGCCGGCCAGCCATTCGTCGCGCACGGCGTCGATGCGATCGAAGGCGTCGGAGCGCGGGGTCGGGGCGCCCTCGGGCAGCCCGGGTTCGTAGATCCACTCGAGGATGCGATCGCGGTCGAGGACGTCGCCGTAGTCCGCCAGCAGCGTGCCGTCCATGTGGGCCATGAACGTGTCCGTGTCCACGCTCTGGAAGGCGAAGCGGTCGAAGTAGTCGAGGAGGAAGGCGTCGAAGGTAGCGCGACCCAGGCGCTGTTCCAGCTCGTAGAGGAACAGGGCGCCCTTCTCGTAGGGGATGTCCGAGAACGCGGCGTCGGGATCGCCACCGGCCTCAGGCATCACCAAGCGGGTGATGCTCGCGTCCATCGACGCGAGGGAGCCTTGCAGGTCCGCGTAGCCCAGCGCCATCTCCATGCGGTAGCGGCGCGAGCCGTACACCCGCTCCATGATGCGGTTGGTGAGGTAGGTCGTGAAGCCTTCGTTCATCCACAGGTGCGCCCAGTTGCTGTTGGTCACGAGGTTGCCGGACCACGAGTGGGCCAGCTCGTGAGCGATCAAGGCCACTAGGCTGCGGTCGCCGGCGATCACCGTCGGCGTGATGAAGGACAGGCGCGGGTTCTCCATACCGCCGAAGGGGAAGCTCGGCGGCAGGATCAGCAGGTCGTAGCGGCCCCAGCGGTAGGGGCCGTAGGCCTGCTCGGCGAGTTCGAGCATGCGCTCCGTGTCGGCGAACTCGTCGGCCGCGGCATCCAGCAACTCGGCCTCGGCGTAGACGCCCGTGCGCTCCCCCATCGCCTTGAACTCCAGGTCGCCGGCGGCGATGGCCAGGAGGTAGGAGGGAATGCGCTGGGGCATTTCGAAGCGGTAGACGCCATCCTCGGCTAGGTCGGGCGTGTTGTTCGCACTCATCACGGCGCGCAGCCCCGGAGTTACGCGAACGGTCGCCTCGTAGGTAAAGCGGATGGCGGGCGTGTCCTGCAGCGGCACGAAGCTGCGCGCGTGGATCGCCTGGGCCTGGCTGAAGAGGAAGGGGTGGCGTTGGCCGGCCGTTTGCCGCGGTTCCAGCCACTGCAAGCCTGAGGCGCTGGGCGAGGTGCGGTAAGCGACCTCGACCCGGTCGGCGTCGTCCGGGACGGTGATCGTGAGCGCCGCGCCCATGACGGTGTCGAACTCACCGACCGTGAAGGGGACAGACGCCAGGGGCCCGTCGCCGTCAGCCGCGCGCACGTCGCTGATCACCAACTCGCGCGTGTCCAGTACCAGCTCGTTGCCCTCACCGGTGCGCTCCAGGTGGAGCGTCGCCGAGCCTTCGAGCACCTTGCGCTCGAAATCGACCGTGAGGTCGAGGGCGAGGTGGTCGGTGAGGAAGGGCGTCGTCGACGCCGCACTGTGTACGTCTTCCACCGCCGCCGTCTCCGTGAGGGCGGGCGGTGGCGGTGCCGCCGGCGGGTCACCCGCGCAGCCGGTGAGGGCGGCGGCGAGTAGCAGGGAGGCGGGGACGGCAGGTGAGGCGCGCAGAAGTCGAGGCACGTGGGTCTCCGGGGGCGAACGTAGCGTAGCGCGACAGTTTGCCCGATGCGCCCGAGTGTCCTGTCCCGTAAGTTCGTTAAAGAATTCGCGGGTACTTTTTACCCCTAGGCACGTTGCTCCTCCTCCCGTGGGGCCTGCCACGCTCGTCCTCGCGCCGCGCCTAGGAGCAAAAAGCCCCGTGCGACTTCTTCAACGAACTTACGGGACAGGACACTAGAAAGCCAGGGTGACCTGGGTGCCGTGCTCCCCGCTGCTGACGGATATCGCGCCGCCGTGGGCGCTCATGATCTGCCGGCTGAGGCTCAGGCCGATACCGCTGCCCTCGCGCTTGGTGGTGAAGAAGGGCACGAAGATCTGCTCCAGCGCCTCCTTCGAGATGCCGGGGCCGTTGTCCGTCACCTCGATGATCACGCGTCCGTGGTGCAGTCGGGCGGTGAGCTCCAGCCGTGGGCCATCGACGCTGGCCAGGGCGTCGGTCGCGTTCTTCAGCAGGTTGATCAGCACTTGGTCCAGCAGCTGCGGGTCGGCGTTCACCTGCAAGCCCTCGGGCGTGACCGATAGCTGCACGTCCACGCCGCGCAGCTTGTCGTCGCTAAGGCGCACCGCTGCCTGAAGCACCTCGTGCACGGACAGACGTTCCACCTTGGGCCGGGGCACCCGCAGCACCTCGCGGTAGCGTGCGACGAAACCCATGAGGCCCTCGCTGCGCCGGGCGATGGTTTGAATCGCCTCGCGCACATCGTCGATCGAGTCCTCTTCCCCCAACATCTCATCGCAGGTGTTGGCCAGGGAGGTGACGGGCGTGAGCGTGTTCATGATCTCGTGGGTGAGCACGCGGATGAGGTTGCGCCAGGCCGTCGACTCGCGCTCGTTCAGTTCACCGGAGAGGTTCTCCAGCGAATAAATCCGCTCGGTGCCTTCCTCCGACCGGATCTGCGCGACGCTCACGCGCAGCTCGGCGGGAATGCCGCGCAGGCGGGTTTGCAGCAGGCGCTGATCCCCAGGTTCGATCGCCTGCATGCGCTCGGCGAGATCGGGGTCGAGGGCGGAGAGCTCGTTGAGATCGGCGAGGGCGGTGATGCCCGTCAGGCGGCGCGCCGGTTGGTTCATGAAGGTGACGGACCCGTCGTGGCGCACCGCGATGAGGGGCACCGGCACGTGGCGTACGACCGTTTCCAGGTAGTTCGCCTGCAAGTCGCGTTGGGCGCGGGTTTCGCCGAAGCGGGCCAGGATGCGGTTGAAGGCGCGCTTGAGTTCGGCGTCGAGATCGTCTGTGACGAAGCGCTTGGCGAGGTCCTCGTAGTTCACCGCGGAGAAGAACTCCTCCAGCGTCTCCACGTGGCGCTCGACGAAACGGACCAACGCCATCAGCTGGAAGGTGGCGATGATCCCGAGCACCAGGGGCACGGCCACGTGATCCGTGCTGGTGAGGGCGAGGCCGAGCAGGGCCAGGGTGAGGCCGAGGAGCAGGGCTTGCAGGGTCGCCAGGAGGCGGAAGCGGGCCCGCAGGCGCGCCTTCACAGGTCGAACTTCCGCATGCGCCGGTAGAGGGCGGCGCGGGTGATGCCGAGGGCGCGGGCCGCGTCGGCCACGCTGCCGTCCGCTTGGCTCAGGGCGGTCTTGACCAGGCGCCGTTCGTTTTCCTCGAGGTTCAGGTTGCCCGAGGGGGGCGGTGGCGAGGTCGGGCTGGCGGGCGCAGCACCGGGGAGGTTGAAGTCCTGTACCTCCAACTGATCGCCAGCGCCGAGGATCAGTGCGCGTTCGACTGCGTGGGAGAGCTCACGCACGTTCCCCGGCCAGCGGTGGGCGCGCAGGGCGGCCAGGGCCGCATCACTCGGCGGGCGTGCCGTCAGGCGGTACTTGCGGGCGTGCAGCTGGGTGAGGTGTTCGATGAGGGGCGGCAGATCCTCGAGGCGTTCACGCAGTGGCGGGAGGCGCACCTCGATCGTGTTGAGGCGGTAGAGCAGGTCTTCGCGAAAGCGACCCTCGGCCACCATCTTCTCGAGATCCTGATTGGTGGCCGCCAGGAGTCGCACGTCCACAGGTACGGGCGTGTCGGCGCCGAGCGGTACCACCTCGCGGCTCTCCAGCACGCGCAGGAGACGCGTCTGCAGGGCCAGTGGGAGATTACCTAACTCATCCAGAAACAGGGTGCCGCCTTGCGCAGCTTGGAAGCGCCCCGCTCGGTCTTGCTTGGCGTCGGTGAACGCGCCCTTTCGGTGGCCGAAGAGCTCGCTCTCGAAGAGGTGTTCGGGGATCGCGCCCAGGTCGACGGCGACCAGGGGACGGTTGGCCCGCGGCGACAAGGCGTGGATGGCCCGCGCGATCACCTCCTTGCCCGTGCCGTTCTCGCCGCGGATCAACACCGTCGCGTCGGTGGGGGCCACGCGTTCGACCGTTCGCAGCACCTCGTGCATCGACGCTGACGTGGCCACGAAGTCGTCGATGGGCTGGGGGTGGGCGAGGGCGGCGAGGCGCGTGCGCGATTCGCGCAGGGCGAGGGCCACGCCGAGGGTGGCGACCAGCTTGTCGTTCTGCCAGGGCTTGAGCACGAAGTCGGCGGCCCCCTCGCGCATGGCGGTTACGGCGGTGTCGAGATCGCCGAAGGCCGTCATCAGCACCACCACCGCGTCGGGGTCGATCTCCAGGATGCGCTTGAGCCAGCGCAGGCCGTCCGCGCCGGTGTTGTCGCCGATCGCGAAGTTCATGTCGAGGAGGAAGACGTCGATGCGCTCGCTGCCCATGAGGGCCTCGATGCGGCTCGGGTCGTCGGTGGTGAGGATGCGGCCGAAGTGGCGGCGCAGCAGCAGACGCGCGGTGGTGAGCACGTCGGCGTCGTCGTCGATGACGAGGAAGGTTCCCTGGCCTGGCATGGCGGGGACTCTACCGCACGCTTGTTCGAAAACGAACGCCTCGGGGTGTCCGATTCGAATATCGAAATGGTGCAGAGCGTCATCCGAGAGGTGCCCGCCGGTCGCCACCTGGAGCGTCGCGGGCTGCTGGAGCGTGAGGAGGAGCAGGCGTGGCTGGGTGAGGGCGGCGAGGCGAGCCCACTGGATGGGCTGCTTGGCGCATCGATCACGTAACGGGCGGCAGCGCGGGGACAAGGCGTTCATGTTGCGCAGCTAGCTGCGGCGGACGGACGAGGACTCGGCGGTGAGGGAGTGGGTTTTGCTGCATGCAGGGGTGGCGCGGGGGTGAATTAGCGTTTCCAGCGAGCTTTGCAAGTGAGGTCGAGTGCGAAATCATCCCGCTAGGAAACACGCTACTCTAAGCAGTTCAAGCAGCAGGGACGCTCGATGGTAGACGTCAAGCCATACGTATCGTACGCCCGCGAGGCCGGCAATCTGCCGCCTGCCGGCCAAGCGCTCAAGGCGCATTTCGAGGCCAACGGCCAGCAGCTCATCTACGACGACGCGCCGGAATCCGGGGAGGGCGTCGAGCGCTACGAGGCTATCGAGGGCTTCATCCATCGCCTGACCACGTCCCCCCTCGCCGTCTTCCTGCTGAGCGAGAACTACTTCCGCAGTGTTTGGTGCCTACGAGAACTCACCCGGTTCATCCGCGCCCACAAGGCCCCCCAGTATCACGGGATCTTTGTGTCCATCGGTGGTTGGCCAGAAGACGTCGAGAAGTTCGACGACTACCTCCTAGGCACCTACCAACGCACTCAGCTCGACTACTGGCGTGACTTCGGCACCAAGTACCCGGCACACAAAGAGCGTGCCGATGAGATCATCGAGCTACTGCCCGCTACGCTGGAGTTTCTCGCCTCCCTGCCGATCCGAGCACTCGATGGGCCCACGCCACCTACGGGCGCCGATGAGCCCACTGAGATCGAGCGCGTGTACCAGGACGCTACGCGCTACGCGGAGCGCATGCAGTTTGTCGTGGATGTGCCGGGCGATGAGGACTACCGATTAGCGTGTGAGTTCGCCCTGAGCGACTTCCTTCGCCAACACGCGGATGTCGCCACGGAATTCGTCAGTGCGCTTCGCAGCCGTCAGGCGACGGAGTCGCAGGTGGCTCGCGTGCTCATGCAGCTGGATGGCAGCACCCGCTTGCGGCAGAGCCGGCGCGCCTTGCGCCAATACATGCGTCGTCGCTCCCTTGAAGTCGAGGAAATGCGGGAGCGCCTCAGTGAACTTGTCGCGCTGTTGTTGTTGTCGGTGTTCCGCAACGACCTCACTCCTCACTTGCGGGAGGCCCACGACGAGCCGTCGCTACTCGTCATCGCCGATCCGCGCGATACGGAGGTTGCGTTCGTGCTGAGCGCTCGCACCCATGAGAACCCGGTGGGTGACATGGAGTTGCGCGACGGACGATTGATGAGTCGCGGGCGCTACCCCACCGTGACGTCGGAAGCCGCACGGGGCGATATTGTCGATGCGCAGATCAAGTTGATCTGGCAGAGCGAACTGCCTCACGAAGACGTTCCGGCAGACCGCACCGAGATGATCGGTCGCCTGCGGCATCAGATGGAAAGCAACCGCGAGGAGGGGCTGCCCCGCTTCTTGCTGGTGGAGAAGGACAGCGCGATCAACCACCGCAGCACGCTAGATCGCCTCAAGTTCGAGCTGCCACTGCTGCTGGTGATCGAGTTGGGCATCGAATCGGGCCGCGCGGGCGCCATCCAGCCCCTGTGTCCGGAGCTCGATGGCGCTAACATTCGCGATGAAGTAGAACGATTCGCCAAAACCCTGATGCCTGATGGTTGAGCGCACCATGCAACTAAATGATTTCCCCCTCGATAATCCCATGGCGCTCAGCAAGGCCGGGAGCTGGCCCGCCGCCGCGCACCAGGGCAAGGCGAGGGACTTCAAGGCCGTCGTCGCTGCGTGGCATGTAGGGCGGCCGTTGCTCGTGCGAGGCGAAGCTGGCGTTGGCAAGAGCCAGCTCGCTCATGCCGTCGCTCACGCTCTCCAATGGCAATTTGTGAGCATCAACACCCAGCCGCAAACGGACTATTCAGATCTGCTTTGGGAATTCGACGCGGTGGCCCGTCTTGCCACCGCGCAGCTGCTGGGCGCGGCGGGGGCAGGCGGCAGCGCCACGGCACTCCCGCCGGAGTTGGCCCACGAGCGCTTTCTTCGCCCTGGGCCGCTGTGGTGGGCCTACCGTCCCGGCTCGGCGGCCACGTTGTGCACGAAGGCCGGTACGGACACCTGCCCCTACCTCTATCCACGAAACGACAAGCAGCGTGATGCGGGGCTGGTCCTGCTGATCGACGAAATCGACAAAGCGGACTCCCGCCTCCCCAACGGCCTTCTGGAGATCCTGGGCAACGGTGATTTCACCCTACCCAACGATATCGATGGCCAAGACGAGATGCCTCGCAAGCCCCTCGTGCTCATCACCTCGAACAACGAGCGCCAGCTTCCCGTTGCCTTCATGCGTCGTTGCCTCGTGCTCGACATGACCCTGCCCGAAGACGATGGCCTGATCGATTACCTCACGTCCATTGGCGACGCCAACGCCAAACGCAAGATCGGTAATGCCAGCCAAGTGAAGAAGCCTGTGAGACGCAAAGCAGCCGAGGCGATCGTCAACTTACGCCAGCAGCAATCCCCAGCGCACAAACCCCCCGGCGTGGCCGAGTATCTCGACTTGCTGAACGCCCTCGGGGGCATCGAGTTTGCTGACGGTCCCGATGCCGCCATCACGGAACTCTCGGAACTAGTCTTGGAGAAGTCCCTCTAGCGCGGCGCCAACGAATGGCCATCAAGAGTCAATTGACCTTCGCGGAGCTGCTGAGACTGCGCCACGAGGACACGGGTCTCACCGACGCGGAGTGTCTTGGCCTAGCGGGGTTCGCAAGGCGGGTTGCCTCGCCAAAGCCCCCACCGCCGGAGCCGGAGACTGGAGGCAAGGACCCGGAGCCACCGCCGCCTGATCCCCGTCCTGCCATGGCCAGTCCGTCGGTGTTCTGCGTCATCGAGCGCATCGAGCGGGTCGGGCCCGAGGCGGCGCAAGTCGAGGTCACGGCAGCGCCGGAATGGCCACCGTCGTCCCCCGACATCGACGACGTTCCCTCCGTAACAGGCTTCGATCCAGAGCTGACGGCCCTCAAACCGCCCCAACTCATCGCGGCGGCGGAGGGGATCGCTCTCACGCCCGCGTCGCTTGGTGAACAACAGCTCGCGCAATGGCTGCATAGCCTCTCGCGGGCCGAGACGCCCACGCGCTCCGTCACCATCGAGGCGGCGGTGGAGAGCGGAGACGTCTTGCTCATCGAGGAATACTCTTACTTCACCATGCCGTGGTGGTCAGACCTTCGGGCGGCTAGCGCGATTCTTCGGCGGCACTTTGGCTCCAGCCGCCTTCGCACCCATCGCCTCTTGCACATGGACAAACGCACGCTGTGGGGCGGGGCGCGTTGGCCTCGACCTCGCGCCGGTACCTGGGTATTGGTGCTGGGGGCGTTCGGTTGTGCGGGCGCCCAGGACGCGCGCTGGCGCCAGACTTTCCGCGCCTGGCGCGACCAGGGCGTGCGCATTGCCGTGTGGTCGCCTAGTGATGCGTCGCAGGGCTGGGGTGAGATCGATGGCTGCTTCGCGTGGGAGCCTGTCGTGGCGCCCGCCGCAGACGCAACGCAGAAGATGCTGACTTGCCTGTCGGGCGTGCAGTGGTGTTCGCCGGAGCTGCTGCGCTTTTGGCGCCGCTACTTCAAGGGCAGCGTTGAGGATGAGGGCGCGGTGTGGCACCACCCAGACGTGTGGCAAGAGCCGGGTGCCTGCGGGCTCGAGCGGCACCGCGCGCGGTACCAGCAAGGGTTGCCCCGTCTGGGCCGTGACACGCTCCATGAATTGCGTGAGGTGGCGGCGGCGCTGCGGCCTGGGGTGTCGCCACAGACGTTGCTGGAAGAGGACGCTTGGGCGCGTGAGCTGGGCCTCGATATCGACGAGGGAGCCTTTGAACGCATGTTGGCAGCCGAGGTGGCGCGGGGCAGGCAATCGCCGGAAGATCAGGCCTATACGGACGCCTGGCTGCGGCGCTTGGCTTTCCGCCAGGCGGGCAATGAGCGCTTTTGGCAGCTCAACGAGTCGCTGCGCGTGGCGTGTGAGCAGGCCCTGCGGCGCGGTGCGGTGCACGGGCGTGTGGAGTTGCCCGAGGGCTTTCTCACGGCCACCCCAGCGAAGGACGTCAAAGGGGTGGTCTCCGTCACGTGTGCTGGCGATCGGCTGAAGCTGACGCAGGGCGATGAGGCCACCCCCTCAGGGTTGAGCTGGTTTCGTTTTGAGGGTGCCGACGAGGTGTCGTGGTCGCAAGGGTTTCGGCGTGCTGTGCTGAAACCCCCGGCGGAGCAGGAACTCTCGGGCGGCGGTGACCCGTTCTGCCTCAGTGCGGGGATGCACGTCGTCCATGGCAAGCGCCTCGCCAAACCCCCCTGGGCCATCCGCATCGAACAAACGGCCGAAGGCGTCATCGCCACCCTCGACGACGACCGCCAAGTACAATGGTGCGCCGCTGGCGGCCCCCACGAAGCGTTCCTCAAGGGCAACCCCGGCGCCTGGATAGACCGCGACCAACTTCACCCCACCTTCCCCGCCCCGACGCAGGGTCGAGCCCCCTACCCAACGCTCACGGAAGGTGATGGCCCTCCCGACTCGATCATGGAGGTGAAACTAGCGGGCGACGTCCCTCCGATCCGCCTGCGCTGGATCCCCCCTGGCGAGTTCCAGATGGGATCTCCTCCGAACGCGTTAGGCCGCTGGGACCGCGAGGAGCAACACCACGTCACCCTTACGCGCGGCTTCTGGATGATGGAAACCGCCTGCCCACAATTACTGTGGAGCGCGCTCGCTGGCGAGAACTCCAGCCATTTCCCAGGCAACGAGCGTCCCGTCGAGAATGTGAGTTGGGACGATATCCAAGAGCGCTTCCTCCCCGCCCTTAACTCCAGGGTCAAAGGTCTCGAGTTTCGCTTGCCAACAGAAGCCGAGTGGGAGTACGCCTGCCGCGCGGGCGCGCCCAGCGCCTTCTCCTGGGGGAATCACCTCTCCTTCGACGATGCTCGCTTCCTCGGCTACGACTACGTCAGCAGCGCGCTTGAGCACGACAGCACCAAATCGCAGGTGGCGAAGCGCTTCGGGAGCGAGGCGACAGACGCTGAGTGGGCGGCTTGGCTCCACGTACCCATTGAGGCCATCGCTGCGGCCCGCCAGGGAGACAAGCAGTATTTCCGTGTTAGAGAAGGAACGGTGCCCGTGACCTCCTTCCGTCCGAATCGCTGGGGGCTCTACCAGATGCACGGCAACGTGTACGAATGGTGCGCGGACGCGACGGACTTGGCGCCCTACGGCACCGATCCTCGGGTCGATCCGCCCCCGGGGGACGCTGGCGGCTACCGCGTCTTCCGCGGTGGCTCGTGGGACTCCTTCGGCGGGCCCCTGCGTTCCGCCTGCCGTGACGCTGGCCACGCCGACGTCCGCTTCAACCTCGTGGGCTTCCGCCTGGTCGCAGGTCCCCCGAGTGACCGCGCCGGGACGGCGCGCGGCGGCG
>JBCCWS010000037.1 GCA_039193195.1 Pseudomonadota bacterium | reverse complement strand
CCCCCCCCCCCCCCCCCCCCCCCCCCCCCCCCCCCCCCCCCCCCCCCCCCCCCCCCCCCCCCCCCCCCCCCCCCCCCCCCCCCCCCCCCACCACACTAGGCATCGCCTGCCAACTCCCGCGCCAGCCAAGCCTTCGCCACTTTCAGATCCTCGAACAGCGTCGTGTTCGATATCCCCAGCACCTCCCCGGCCTGCTCGTAGGTCAGCCCGCCGAAGTACATCAGCTCCACGGCCTTGGCGCCTCGCTCGTCGAAAACGGCCAGTCGCTCGAGCGCGTCGTGGAGTTCCAGCAGCGATGCGTCATTGGCAGGCGATTGGAATACCTCCTCGTTGAGCGTTATCGCCGCCAGCCCTTCGCCTCGCTTGTCACGTTGCTTGCTGCGCGCGTGGTCCACGAGCACTCGTCGCATCGATTGAGCGGCGAGGGCGAAGAAGTGTACACGGTCCTTGGCCTTCACCTCCGCCCCGGCCAGACGCAGGAAGGCCTCGTTGACGAGCGCCGTGGCCTGCAGGGTGTGACCAGCGCTCTCGCGGCGCATGTGCCTCGACGCCAGCGCCCTCAGCTCGTTGTACAGGCGGGCCAAGATCTGACTGTGGGCGGACTCGTCCCCCGCCCGGGCGGCGGACAGCAGTTGGGTGACGTCTATCGACTCGGACATATCCGTTCCTAGGCTCGTCAGGGTGAGCATCGGTGCGGGGCAGCCGGTATCGCCGAACGATTCGTTGCTGCACGACGCTCTTTAGGGGGTAAGCACAGAACAGCAAACAACCTCTTGTCAAGGAGCCCTCATGAGCCCCAAGAACCTCATCGTCGTCGCCTACTTGATCCTCGCGCTGGCCCCCGCTGGCGCCGTCCACGCCGAACTGAGTCCCGCCGAGCAGAGCTTTCAACGTTCGCTCGGGCAGCAGACTCGCTTCGAGATGCGTCAGCGCGGCGACGTCGCCCGCCACGCGCGAAAGCGAGAGCAGTACCTGCGCACGCTCGATCGCGTGGGGCGCCCGCAACCAGGAAAGACCCGCGTGCCTTCCACAAGAGTGCGCAAGGCGGCACGCTACGCGAAGGGAGGCGTGGCCGCCTACGCGGGAGCCTACGTGGCAGGACGGATCGTCGGCGTCGACGTGCCTGATCCCGTTGAAGCGGCCGAATGGACCTACGAGACGCTGAAGGATCCGAAGAATATCGATAAGCGCTTGGAACGTCTGGGCCACGACAGCTGGCGCGAGGTTCATAGCGGGGCCCGGACGATCAGCGATCCGAAGCGAATGCTGCGCAATACCGAGCGTCTTGTCAGTGACACGGGTAAAGCTGTCGAAGAGGCGGGTTGTAGCGTCGTCAAAGTGTTCGGAGCGAGGTGCTGACAGTGTCTCCAGGACGTGGCGGGCATCACCCCACCAACGGTACGTCGCGAGGGTCAAGCTCGGGGTTGTCCATAGGACACTAGCCATGCACGTCAAATCAGTCCTCGGGGCCCTCGTTGGTGCGGCAATCGCAACATCGGCGGTGCGCTACTTGTTGTCAGCCGCGCCGGAGGCTTCCCGGGAAGTGCGGACTTCAACGCCTTACTCGCCGAGTACGGCTGCGATGGCAGCGTCGGTGTCGTCTTTCGCGGGCCGTTCAGTCTGACGCTACGTGGTAGTACTAACGCTTCCGGAAATTTCTTCGAGGGTGCGCGGGTGTTGCCGCCTTCCTGCGGTCGCTACGTGCAGGCGATCGCCCTGCGCTCCTCAGGCATCCGCGCCAACGCACCGCCGACCAGCTATTCCGCTTCAGGCGCCGTCCCGTACACAGTGTACGCCTGGCCGGGCTCTTGAGTATTCGGCGAGGTCTGCGGCGCGCTGATGATGAAGTCCGCCACGCCGTCATTGTTGATATCGCCCGCAGGGCTCACGGACGTGCCCGCGTAGTCGTTGGAGCCGGCGCCCGCGAACACCGTACCGAAGCTGCCGTCGCCACCCTGTACTTCCAGCAGGCTCAGCACATCGGTGACGGGGGGATAGTTGCCATCTACGGCCGTATCGCGACCGTAGATCACGTAGGCGTTACCCACGCCGAAGCGGCGGTCGTAACTCTCCGCGTTGGGGGCGCCAATGAGCATGTCGTCGATGCCGTCGCCGTTGACATCGTCAATGCCGGCGGCTGCGGCGCCGAACTCGTCGATCGCCTCGATGCCGTCCAGGATGAAGCCCAAGGTGCCATCGCCTGCGCGCAGGGACTCCACGTCCATGCTGGCCGGGAGGGCGCCGGGATCACTCTGGCCGTACACGACGTACGCTGAGCCTTCGCGTCCTCGCACGAAGGCGTCGCCGATCACGATGTCGTCCAGGCCATCGCCGTTGAGGTCACCGATGCCAGCCAGTCCTTCGGGAATCGAGTCATTGTCGCCGGTGCTGAAGAACACGATACCGTCTGACCCATCGCCACCGTTCGCTTGGCGCAGCTGCGTAAGGTCGAAGACGGCCGGGAAACCGTCTTGCGCTTCGGCGTTGCGGCCGTAGACGAGATAGACACCCCCCGTGGTGCCATCTTCCGTGGTGGCGCTGCCCACTAATAGGTCTTCCACTCCGTCGCCGTTGAAGTCGCCTGCGTTCGCTAGCGTTGGTTGACCGAAAAGGTCGTTGGCGAGCACCATGCCTCGCGAGCCGTCGCCGCCTTCTTCGGGCAACAGTGCCTTCAGCGACTCTACCGGTGCGAAGGTGTCCCCGGCCGTGCTATCGCGGCCGAAGAGCACGTAGCGGTCCGTATCCTGCCGGCCGGCGACTACAAGATCATTGATGCCATCGGCATTCAGGTCGACGGCATTGCTGATGCCTTCGCCTAGGCCAGCGCTTTGCACGAAGCCACGCACCACGAAGCCCTCGCTGCCGTCGGCTCCGGCGGCAGGGAACAGCGTGTCGACGAAGAAAAGCGGTGGGAAGGCTGGCTCGTTGCCGCCGTCTCGCCCGTAAACCACGAAGACCTCACCGGCTCGGCTGATCTCGTTCGGACTCGCCTCGCGGTAGCCAACGGCCACGTCATCGATCCCGTCGTTGTTGGCATCGCCGATGCCTGAAACGACCACCTCCAAGCGCCGCGCGTAGCGCCGGGGATAGGTGATGGCGAAGCCCCGCGTGCCATCCGATGAGATGCCCAGGGAGGCGACGTTCAAGTCAGATCCGAATGCATCGCCACCCGGGACATCGCGGCCATACAGAACATAAGCCTCGCCTTGTTCCTGGGCGACGGCGATGTCGTCAATGCCATCGGCGTTGATGTCGCCGAGGCTCGTGACGACCACGCCGAGTGACTGATTACGAAAGTCGCGCAGGACGAAGCCCTGGGAGCCGTCGCCGCCGAAGCCGCTGGAGAGGCCGACCAGGGGGACGTAGGGTTCCTGGGCCTGCGCTGAGGCGAGCACGGCGGTGCACAGCATGCCGGTGAGGGCACCGGGCCGTTGAACGTTGACGACGGCGCGGCGCACGGCCTGTACGAGAGAGGCTCCGCTTCCTATCATGGCTACTCCCGGGTTGGTTCGGTTTTGTGTTCCAGCCGCGAAACCGATGGTCTGTGTGGCTCGCGGGTCTTCTTGATCGGTACGGACGGCTCGGAGCCAATCGACACCGAGCATGCGCTCGGCTGAGTGCTAGAGGCGATTGAGGCCTTGCCGGAAATGGCAGATGACGATCCGCGGGCAAGGGAGGCGCTGCCGTTGATGATCAAGGGCTGGGGTTCGCTCTCGTTGTGTGCCGCATGCAAAGCCGCCGCTGGTCCGATCCAAGGGCAGATCTCCATACTCTTCAAGCAAGCGGACGGCCAGCGCAGGTGACCGTGGGTGGATGGACCAAGCCGTCGAGCCGATTTACCTTCATCACCACGCCCGCGTGCTGGAGGCGCCAAGTCCCAGGTTAGTCAAAGCGAGAGTGCGATGCCGTGGGCGAGCGCTGGGACCGCGCCGCTCCAAGGGGAGTAGCACTGAAGTACGCGGCTGCTGCTACAAATCGCTCTACGCGACATACAAGAACGCCTGGGGAGTTCGCCCGGCCCTTCTAGCTGCACGTACAAAGACGATCCTTACTCCTGAGGGTGGAGGTCAGTTACGCGTCTTCGAAGTAGCGAGAATGATAGGCAGCTATTGCGAAGGTCGTCTGCGCGGGGTTCTACTCTGGGTTTGCGCCTACTGCGGAAGCGGCCAGGCTCGGCGTAGAACGAGAACTGTTCAGCAGTGCAACAGCCGTACTTGCTGGCGCCTCACTGTTCGAGTTGGGCGATCGGCTGAGTGCTGTGGCTTGCGCGCGGCGCGTCGAGCCCTGCCTTCGTTGGCTACCAGACGGCTCCTACCCCGGCACACCTATCGCCACGATGAAGCAACCAAGCTCACAGCAATGGGATGAGTTCTTCTGCGAGCTGGAGGCGTTAAAGCAGCTGCCCAGCGACCAGCGCCGCAGCGCCCTGGCGCAGCGCCAGTATCGCGATAGCGAGCAGTGGCTCAAGTCGATGCTCGTCACCTACCTCGCCCTGGCCCAGTGCGACGCGGACACCCCGCAGCCCGGAGACCGGCTGAACGACCTGACGTTGCGCCAACGTATCGGCAGCGGCGGCATGGGCGTGGTGTTCGAAGCAGATCAGCATTTGCAAGGCGCCACTCGTCGCGTAGCCGTCAAGTTCTTGAAGCCTGAGCTATGCGCGATCGCAGGAGGGCTGTTCCGCGACAGCTTGGACAAGGAGGTGCAGGCTCAGGCGCCTCTGCAGTTCGCTGGGATCTCACGGCTGTACGCGACTGGCACCTACTTCGCCCCACCAGAGAATCACGAGGTTCCCTACCTTGTAATGGAGTTGATTCGCGGTGCCGTACCGCTCACGCGGTACGTTCGCGACAACGCTCTGGAGCTTCACGAGCGTCTACAGCTCTTCCGTGTGGTTTGTAATGCCATCCAACATACTCACGATCATCGCGTGGTGCATCGTGACCTGAAACCCGACAACATTCTCGTCTCGAGTGATGGCAATCCCTGGGTCATCGATTTTGGACTCGCGCAATCCTGCGGTGCCTTGTCGCCCGGCGGGGCGCTATTGGCAGCCGGGACGCCCTCCTACATGAGTCCCGAGCAAATATCCACGGACTTCGGAGAGGTCACCGATAGGTCGGATACGTACGCCCTTGGTGTGCTCTTGTATGAGCTGGTCACCGACGAACTCCCGTACCATGTGGAGTTCGATCGTTCTTTCGAGGCGCTGAGGCGGACCATAGTTGCATCTGTTGCTCCCTCAACACGCAAGCGCGGATTGATGGCAGCCTGCACATCGCAGGTGGTTGACGAGATGGATGCCATCATCGGCGCTGCCATGACCAAGGTCCCGGCGACACGGCTCACCGTGCGCGCGCTTGCCAACAAGGTTCAATGTCTGCTCGATGCGGGCGTGACCCATTGCCAAGTTCCGAGTCCCACGGGCGAACGAAGCAACGACAGCGACAATGGTGCACGAGATCGCCGTCGGACAGGCGCCCTGAGGCTTACTGTTGCGCTAGGTATGCTTGCGCTAGTGCTTGGCGCCTGGGTGCAACTGTCGCAAAACGCTCCGCCCGCGGGCGACGCACCGCTCCCCAAGGCCGATCCCAATCGGCTCACGGTCATGGTCGCCGATCTTCAGGGCGATGAAGGCGGTTGGTTCAAGAAGCAGATCGAAGTAGCCCTGCAGCAGAAAGGGCTCGAAGTTGCCGACAAGCGTCTGCAGGTGTTGCCGATTCGCCGCACCATTCCCGTCTTCGAAGGGGCTGCAGAGCGGACGGGACACGGCACGGCGCAACAGTTCTTGCTGGCTTCGGACGCGTCCGTGGTTATTTGGGGCGGAATCGTAGGTGGCTCCAGTGACCGGCAGGGCACCGGCAAACCTCTGCTGTTCTTCTCCAGGCGGGACGCACCTGCGCAGGGGCCGAATCAGTACGCGGTGGAGGATCGCGTAGAAAGCTACCAGCTTCCAGGTTTGTTCTGGGAGCACTTCGAGGCCGTGCTGAAGCTTGCAGTGGCCGCGGAGCACGATCGGTTTTGGAGTCTTCGTGGGGGAAGCGAGTTCGACTACCTGCAGCCGTACGTAGCCCAGGTGAAGCGTCAGCTCGCAGCGAATGCGTCGAATTGGAGCCCGCAAGACCTCGCGATCACGCAGGCGGCCGTTGCGGATGCACTTACTCGTCGAGCCTTCACAAGGTTCTTGAACACCATCGACACGATCCATTTCTCTGGCCATGGTTCTCAGCTGCGCACGGAGCTACAACCGCTGGCGTTCCCTCAGGGTAATGATGCTCTCGTATCACTGCCTCCGGCTACAGACTTGCGGGCGTTCCTAGGGGAGGAGGGAAGCGAAGGCACTGCGCTGCTCGAAGAAGCGGCGGAGTCTGCCGAGGCGGCCGTCGACCTATCCGTGCCCGGCTCGGCGGAATGGACCGTCGCCCAGGCCGAGCTTGGAGATGCGTTCTATCGGCTCGGGTCGATCACGGGCGACGTGGCTAGCTTGCGCAGGGGCGTCGAGGCGTATCGACGAGCTTTCGCTCACGCGACACCTGAACTCAGCTGGCGCCTGAGCTCGAAGCGGCGAGGCGATGCGCTGCTGGCGCTCGGTGCCTTGGAAGGGGATGTGGCACTTCTCGAGGAGGCCAAGATCGCCTTTTGGGAAGCGCTCGAGGAGCTGCACGGCTTGGAGCCGTACGTGACGCCCTTGGTTTCGGCGGCCTTACAGGCAAGACTGGCAACGGTGCTGCTGATGCTCGGGCAGCGAGAGAGCGGGACCGCGTCCCTGGACGACGCAGTGCTGCGATACCAGCGTGCAATTGCCGAGATCCAGTCTTCCGGCGTGCGTTGGAACCAGAACGCGTTGCTGTTGCACGCACAACTAGAGCGGGGCTTGGGGGCGGCGCTATTGGCGTTGGGTTTGCGCGGGCCTGGCAACGAGTTCCTCGAGGCAGCCCTCGATGCGTACGAGAGGGCTGTCGCGCTGTACTCTGATGTTGCTTCGGGTTCACTGTTTGCGGTGCTCACGCTCGAAGATATGGTCAACGAGACGCCTGAAGCCTCTAGCCCACAGGTGAGCATGGAGCTGGCAAAGACGCACAAGAGTATTGGAGACGCTCTTCTTGTGCTTGCGCAACGCGACGACCGCTTCGAGACGGCCGAAAGTGCGGTATATGCGAGCCAACAAGCGCTGGCCCACTGCTCGCCTGCAGAACCGTCGGAGCTAAGGGCACAGATTCAGAGCAGCTTGGCAGCCTCGCTCTTGGTGGCTGCCCAACACGAGCTTGGAACCGACCGTCTCTTCAAAGCCTTGGCGGCGTTCAGGGAAGCGCGCCGGTATTACACTCGCGATAGGGCACCGCTGGATTGGGCGGCAACGCAGGCGGGCTCCGGCAGCGCCCTGCGCCTGCTTGGGGAGCGCGAACACAGCATCGAGTGGCTTCAGGATGCCAAGGTGGCGTTGGAGGCGGCGTGGGACGTCTATCGCGCGCAGCAGCAGCTTTGGCATCGAAACTATTTCGAGGAAGAACTCGGCTCTCTGCAGAGGCGAATAGATGAGTTAGCTAGGAGCCAACCTGGCCGCCTCGAAGCGCCACTCGATTAGCCCGAGCCGCGGGCCAGGGCATTCGCTGCCAGGTCCTAACCACTCCCTCCGAGTTGCCAGGTGCTACGAGTACGTCACGTCTTTCCTGGCGATCATGCTTTGACACAGCCTGGTGGTCTGTGAAACTCCACGAGATGAGGTGAGCTGGTTGCCGAAGCAAGCTATGTCTTGCGATGACGGGACGGTGATCAAGTGCTAGCTCATTCTCGCGGATCATGGGCTCTCACAAGTATGCTTTCCACGGGCCTAGGATTAGAGCATGTCGTCAGAGAAATCCAGCTTTCCGATCCCGGCTCGTTCAGTGAATGGTACCCAGCGGCTGTCGGTGCGAAGTGACTTGAGATACGGTGAATACGGTAACGTCAAGAGTCCGCCGTCCTTGGCCTGGCGGGCCGTTTCTAGCCAGTAGAAAGCTCCATCTAAATCGCCGATGTATCCATAGACCTCTGCAATTTGAAAGCTCCCGCGCAGACCAAACTTATCTATTAGTTTTCTCAGCGCTCGTTCAGCTCCCAAGTCTTCGCCAATCGCTGACAGCGCGATGGCGCGATGGCTAATTCGGCTTAGGTCGACTGGCTCTTTCTCGAACTCAACTAGGGCTTCCTGAAACCTACCGGTAGTAAGGTAAATCTGCCCAAGCGCGGTGTGTGCCATCGTCTGGTTGGCGTTTTCGGCAAGCACACCGTGTAGGAGCACTTCCGCTTCTTCGAGTCGCCCTGCCAAGGCCAGTACACGCGCTAGCACCGTTCGGTTGTCAAGCTTTAAAGGATCGAGATCTACGCGACGTTGCGCGTAGAGCACCGCCTTTTCCATGTCCTTTTGAATGAGGTACAGGAGAGAGACGACTCCTGCAGTTTCACTTGTGCGCGCGTCGGTGTTGAAGAGCTTCGGGCAGTAGCGATTCGCCTCGCTCCATTCATAGAGCACAAGACGCAGGTAGCACGCCTGTGCCCAGGCCGCATCGGATCCCGGAGCGAGCCAAAGTGCTCGATCTGCGGCGTCCCTCGCACGCTGGCGCATCTCCAATGTGTCCGTGATCCCGTAATCGTGCAGCACTCCATAGACTCGGGACAGTGAAAGCCAAGCCAACGCGTAGGTGGGGTCTAGTTCGACGGCGTGCTCCAGGTGCTTCTGAGCTGCTTCTAGGCCCTGTCGACTACGGTCTTGGAAGCGGCTTTTCCCTCGAAGGTACTCCGAATACGCCGCAAAGTTCTCGGAATGCTCCCGTCCAGGTGCGCGGTGAGTATGGACGACAGACGTCTTCGTAGGCTCTAGACGGCTGCGCACCTCGTCGGCAACCCGAGCGCCTACGTCCATCTGCAATGCAAGAAGGCTCTGCTGTGTTTTCTCGTACTGGTATGCCTGTGTCCAAATCACCGCGCCTGACTGACAGTCAACCAGAGTGAAAAGCACACGCCACTTTTGCTGGTCTTGGCGAAGGGTTCCGGTAACTGCGAAATTGATGCCGAGTATACTGGGAGCTTCTGTGAGCGCCTTCCCTTGCCCATGAAAAACCGATGAAGAGTAGGGGTCCACGACGAGAATCTCCCCTGCGCTGGCGGCGGTAACTGAGTAGCGCACTTCATCCGCAAGGCCATCGGTGAGTATGTCGTTTGCATCGTCGTCAGTTAGGTTTGTCAGGGGCAAGACGGCCAGCCGCGCTGCTGCGTATGCTAGTTTGAAATCTGAGCGCTCGCTTAGTGTTGAGTCTGCTGTTCGTGATACGAGGCGTTGCTGAGTCAACTCTGCAATGGGGCGCAGCAGTAGGCCGAGTGCTAACGCGACGACAATTGAGACTCCCCACTTACGCGGTGCCTTGTCTCCTGGACGTTCCCGCTCCCGTTCCGAGATCCTCTCGATCAGTGCGGCGATACGATCCGCGAGGCGCCCGACGGAGGGTCTGTCCGCCGGTGCCAACGCCAACGAATGAGTCAGCAGTTCACGCAGCGCACCTCTCTCTGCCTGGTGCAAGGAGAGCGCTAGCTGCCCGGGGAGGGGTTTGTGTGGCGCGGTGTGAGCGCGTACAGAGTCAACGTGTGCTGGGCGTTCATCAGTCATCAGCTCGTAAAGGACAAGGCCGAGCGCATAGGAGTCCACTTTCTCGCCAATTGGGCCAAGCGCGCAGTTGAGCTGCTCAGGAGCCATGTAGGCGGGTGTTCCCGACTCCTTGCCAGCTAGTGATGCGACGTCATCATGCTGGGCCAATCCAAAGTCCACGACGAACGTGCGACCGTCACCATCGACTAGGATGTTCGAGGGCTTGAGATCGCGGTGAATTACTCGGTGACTGTGCGCGTGTTGAACAGCTCTACATGCTCGCTCGATCAACCTGAGCCTGTCCTGTACGGGCAATCTGTGGGAGCGCGCGTAGTCGATGATGCAGAGCCCGTTTCTGACCAATTCCATAACCAAGTAGGGCGCATGTTCTCCAGTGCTGGGGTCGCGATATTGGCCAACATCGTAGAGGCGAGCGAGGCCGTCGTACTGAAGCTTTGCGTGGATATTTGTCTCCGCTACGAATCGTTCACGTGCGTCCTTAGCGGCGGCCGCCCAGAAGAGCGGGTTTACGATCTTGAGTGCAACAGGACGCTTCGCTTCCCCAAGGTGTTGGATCGATTCGTAGACCACACCCATGCCGCCTCTGCCAAGTCGTTGCCCTAACAGATAGGGGCCTACTCGGTCGCCAGAGTTCGGGCCGAGCTCGCCGGGTTCAACGGTTGGCATAGCGAAGTGTAGGCTCAGGAGGGAAAGCACGCGGGGGTCTGCCGCTTGTTGTCGGCGGATAGCAGAGAATTCATGAAGCCTCAGTGCAGGTGTGAGCGCTTCTAGGGCTTCTCTAATTCGGTGGAACTCATCCCAAAGGCTCGGGCTCGTTTTAGACACCGGGCGGCGATCCTCCATCTTCTAGCCAGGACAAATCCGTCGGATAGGGAGTTTTGCTCAAATTGACGACCGAATCAGGTTACCAGCCAAATAATAGCGGCGGAAAAAGTGGATGGGCTTTCGCGTTACTCCTCAACGCTATGCCCGTGCAATTTGTCATTTGCCAGAGCGTTCGTCTCTTGGGCGCTAAGGTGAGGTCGCCGGGAACGGCAGCTACTTACCTCTCGCATCGTGTCTTGGCTCATTGGGTGGCGCGTCAACTATGAATAGGTCTTGTGTCCCAAGCTCTTTGGGCCACTCGGTCGTCTCACTTCGAGCCGAATTGGTGGTCTAGCCTGTTGAGGTACACCGGTGAGCGGGCTCCTTCTTCTCGATCACCCTGCGCGCGCATGTGGTCAGCGCCTTGATCATCTTCCTGCGACGTCGAAGGCCCCTACCCCGCGAGCAAAGCCACAGTAGACTCTGGCAGCAGCAACGCTGTGCAATGTCCAGTTCGCCCGCTCTCCTGCGCCATGTCGTGTGACTGGCTGTGGCCTGCGCGTAGTCGTACGACTGTCCGGCCGTCAATCGCCAGCAGAGTATCGCGTTCGATTCAATAGGCTGCGCTGCCCTCGCGGGCGTGACGCTGAAGGTCGACCACCCCTGATCCAACGGAAAAAGAACATGAAGTGGATGAGAACTGTCTTGGCATTGGTAGGGACTTTAGGCGCGTTTTTACCGCTGGCGGACCTGGCCTACGGCGCGCTGCCGAACAAATCGGGCGTACGCCCGGCGGCGATCTCGCTGCCCACGGGACCCGGATCCCTGGAGGGCCTCGGAGAGTCCTTCGAGCCGAACTTGAGCACCGGATCCGCGGTCTACTCGGTGCCGTTGGAGGTGCCTCCCGGACGCACTGGCACCGCCCCGGAACTCTCCCTCAGCTACGACAGCGGCCGCGGCAACGGCATCCTCGGCATAGGCTGGAGCCTGTCGTCGCTGCACGTACACCGTCAGACCGACAAGGGCTTGCCCCGCTATGGCGCAGGGCCAGTGCCCGATAGCTTCGTGACAGGAGACGGCGCAGAACTGGTGCGAGTAGAGGGTGATGCGGACAGCTCGCAGCAAGTGTATCGGCTCAAGAATGAATCGCAGTTCGCGCGCTACGTCTACTTCATGGAGCAAGACCGGTGGGAGCTGACCACGCGGGACGGCACCCGCTACGGCCTGGGCGCGCGACTGAACGGCGGCGAGGTGAATGCGCGCGTGGCCCATCCGGACGTGGCGTCCGCCGCCTATGCCTGGCACGTGGCGGAGGTGCGCGACCTTAACGGTAACCAGGTGCTGTACCGCTACGCCATTGATCAGCAGCAGGTGTATTGCCAGGAGATCAGCTACGGCTTCATCAGCGAAAGCGCCGCCGCTCATGTCATCTCGTTTACCTATGAATCCCGTGAGGACCCTGTCGTCGACTATCGACCGGCTTTTCGCCTGGCCACGGCGCAACGACTCGCGTCCATCGACGTACACACTGCTGGCCAGCTCGTCAGACGGTATCGGATGGACTACGAAGCGGACCGCGCGACAAGCTGGCTCAGGCGCATCACGCTGACTGGCGCTGACGGCATTACGGCGCTGCCGCCCCAGGAGTTTGCGTACTCAGATCAGCAGCCGCTGGCGTCGTCCGCCTACGAGGCGCAGGCGGGCCTTGGGAGCACGGCTCTGCTGCTCGAGGGGGAAGACCCCGATCAGTTCCCTGATAAGGCAGAGCTCATCGACTTCGACGGCGATGGCCTCCCCGACTTCTACCGCTCGAGAAGTCCCTCGAGTCCACCGAACGAGTACGACGTGGTCTACCGCAACCTCGGTGGCGGCGAGTTCGAGCGTATCCCCCTCGCAGAGCAGGACAGCGCTGGCCTACGCATTCAGGCCCGTCGCAGCTTCGTCCGCGACGTGGATGGCGATGGCACCGCCGATCTCATCGCCCAGCGCAACATCGACTCCGGCAACTTGGTCTACCGCCTGAATCGCAAGGGGCGTTGGGCCGATGAGCAGCCGGAGCTGGTGTTACCGCCAGGTACCAACATCGAGCAGGTGTTCACTGGCGCTGACGTGCGCTGCACGGATCTGAATTTCGACAAGACGATCGATTCGGTTCGCGCCTTCACTTCGGTGGGACCTTCGGGGTCAGGGGTCTTCTTCGCGGCGTATACGAGTAACGGTGATGGCTCCTTCGACTACATCCCCCAGACGCAACCGGACATCTTGAAGGGCCTCACCGTGACCTTCGCGCAAGCGAACGGCACCTTGGTCATGGCCGACATGAACGGTGATCGCCTGGCGGACGTGGTCTTGCTGCGTGACATCAATGCGGGTGGACCGCGCTATTGGCCGTCGATGGGGAGGGGAACCTTCGATGATTCCACCAACGGCTATGCACTGCCTTTGGTCGACGGTCCTGATTTCGATGGTGATCCTGAACAAATCGGCAGGCTCGACCTGGCGGATTTGAACGGAGACGGGCTCGCCGATCTCCTCTACGTAAACGGCTCGCGCATCCGCTATTGGCTCAACCAAGCTGGCACGGGTTTTGGTGCTGAGCAAGCGCTGCTCTTCGATCGCATCTACGACCGACAGGTGGCCACCTATCGACTGATCGACGTGGACGGTGACGGCCTGTTGGAGGTCTTGTTCTACGCGCAAAGCCAAACTACCCCCGATTACCTGCCAAGAGGAACGGGCTATGTGCGCGTGTTTGCCAATAACCTTGCGCAGCGCGACGACGGTGTGGACAACGATGGCGATGGGCTCACCGACGAGGCGGACGAAGGCAACTCCGTGCCCAACATGCTGAGCGAGATCCGCAACGGGTTCGGCCTCATAACGTCAATAGGGTACGGCTCCAGCGCCGAGGAGATGCGGCGCGACGCCGCCGCGGGCGATCCCTGGCCATCCCCTGTGCCATTTCCCTTGCCCGTGGTCACGCGTACCGATCGCTTCGATGGTCTGCGCAGCTACCAGACGAGCTATGCCTACCACGACGGCTTCTACGACGGCCTAGAGAAAGAGTTCCGCGGCTTTGAGCGCGTGGAGCAACGAGACGTTGGCGACGCGTCCGCGCCCGATCTGATTACCGCCAGCGAGTTCGATAGCGGGCGCGACAACGAGGCCCGCAAAGGCAAACTCCTGCGCATGACGGCGACCGATGGCGCCGGCACCGTGTTTTACTCAGAGCAAACCACCTGGGCCACGCGAACCCTACTCTCAGGGGCGCCGGGCGAGCATCGAGAGATCACCTATTCCTACATGGTGGACCGCGGTCGAGAGGTCGTCGAGGGGGGCAGCGCACCTCCCATCACCCTGCGCTGGGAGTACGAGTTCGATGACTTTGGCAACCAAACGCGCCTGCTTGAGCACGGGCGTCTGGATCCGGGATGGGACGACGAACGCCTGACTACAACCACCTACACCGCTGCCTATCCACAGGGGCAGGAAGCGTGGATCCTGGATCGCGTGGTGACCAACACGACGAGTGATGAGAACGGTGTTCAAGTGGCTGGCGAGCGCCACTACTACGATGATAGCGACGTGCTCGGCGTCATCGTGCGAGGCAACGAGACGCTGGTGGAAGCGTGGGTCGAGAGCGACCGCTGGCTGAATGCCGTTCGTCGACGCCATGACGAGTTTGGCAACGTCATCGAGACGCGCGATGGCCAGTACGGCTTGGCTCCAGGGCATCGTCGTCAAGTGTTCTTCGACGACGGTCTCAAGATCTATCCCGTGCGCGAGGACATCGACACCGGGGCGCTTACGCTCAGCACGAACGCGGCCTATGACTTGGGCTTCGGTAAGATGATTTCATCAACGGATTTCAACGGTTACGAGACTCTTTATCGCTACGACCCCATTGCGCGCCTCATTGCCATCGTCGAACCAGGCGACACGCTTGCCGCTCCCACCGTCGAATACGCGTATGAACTCATCACCCCGGTTGATGAGTTACGCACGATCAACGCCATATGGACGGCGCGGCGAGAGCGCGCCGGCGCCGGCACCGTGGATTCGCGTTCCTACTTCGATGGCCGCGGCGAGCAGGTGATGGTGCGCGAAGAGGCCGATGTCGCGGGCCGAGTAGTGGTTCGCGATGCCGTTACCTTCAACTCGCGCGCGCTAGCGGCGCACCAGTTCCTGCCGTACCAGGAAAGTGGAACGCTAGCCTACCAGGACCCTAACCTGGCGGAGGATTCGGTAACCCTTGCGTACGATGCGCTCGGGCGTATCTCCACCACCACCCAGCCCGATGGTACCTTCCGTACGACGCAGTACGAGCCGCTAGCACAGCTGGTGCACGATGAGGCGCAAACGCAACCCGGGTCTCCTCACTTCGGCGCGGCCACGCGTCTCATCGAGGACGGTCTTTGGAATGAGGACTCGTACGGCCGGCTACGCTCGGTGGTGGAGATCGTTCGCATCGGACCCAACGGAGAGCCCATCTCCAGCACCAGCGAATGGGTGACCACCTACAGCTACGATCTGCTCGACAACATCACCGCCTATGTAGACTCTCAGCTCAACGCTAAGCAGGTACGCTACGACGGCCTCAGCCGAGTTCGCTTCATCGATGATCCGGACCGGGGCACCATGCAGCTCGAATACGACAACGCTAGCAACTTGATTCAATCCACCGATGCAAAGGGCCAGGCAATCCGTTACACCTACGACGGCGCTAACCGACTGCTGACGGAGCGCTACGGCCCCAGCGACGGGGAGCCGGACGTGAGCTACCACTACGACCAGCCCTTTGGTCCTGTCTCCCAAGGCGAATATTGGTCCGGCGTAGCGGCCGGTCCAATCGCGGAGGCGATCCTCGGTCGGTCGCCGGCACAAGATGGCTTTGATCTGAACGTGGACGGCGCGATAGACGTGGCCGACGCGGTGAGCGCGGCTAGGGCCCCGCAAGGCACGGTGACGGCCCGCAACACGCTTGGACAGCTGGCTTGGCTGAGTGATCAGTCCGGTGAGCATCATGCCTCCTTCGACGAGCGCGGACGTGAGGAGTGGACCGTCGATCGCATTCTAGACGGCGAGGGCGTGCTCAGAAACTTCTACAGCGCGAAAACCTACGACTCCATGGATCGCATCGAATCGCTCGTATACCCAGACCAGAGCGCGCTGGCGATGCAATACGGCCCTCGTGGCTTGCTGGCAGGCGTGGCAACGGTGGTCGATTCGATTCAGTACAACGCCGCAGAACAGATCGAGTCGATGACGCTAGGCAACGGGGTGGTGACGACCCGCAGCTACGACTCACGGCGCCGCCTCGTGGCCCTGCGATCCGTACGCGACTCGCTCACGCTGCAAGATCTCTCCTACGATCTCGACGCCGTCTCTAACGTGCGCGGAATCACCGACCTTAGAAGTAACGCCGCTCTTGATGCGATCGGTAGCGAACTCGGTCTGTCAACTGAGGTGGCGCGCGAGTTCGATACCACCCAGACCTTCGAGTTCGATTCGCTCTACCGTTTGACGCGTGCTGAGAATCCGAGCGTCTTCGGCCACCTCGACTACCGCTACGATCAGATTGGCAACCTAGTGCTTCGCGATGGTGAGCTGAGCGATGCGGCGCCCTTCGTGGCGGTGGGTGAACTCGCGTACGGCGGGGCTGCGGGCAGCAGCGGCCGCTCGGGGCGTAGTCCCGGCGCACCCCCCGGACCGCACGCCCTTACCTCGGCGGGCGAGGAAGCCTATACGCTAGCGTACGACGACAACGGCAACACGTCGCAATTCAACGATGCGGCGTACGGCTGGGACGAGAAGGACCGATTGATCACGCTGAGCGAAGGCACAAGCGCAGCTCGGTACACGTACGATCACGCGAACCAACGCAAGCTCAAGGAAGTGATCACCGACGGCGCTCTGGCGGAGCGCGTACTGTACGTAAACCGCTACAGCGAAGTGCGCAACGGCGAGCTGCGCAAATACGTCTACGTCGGCGACGCTCGTGTAGCCCGTGCGTACGTCGGCCAGTCCTTCGCGCCCGAGGCGTACTTCCTGCACGACCACTTGGGCTCTTTGAACCTCACCTTACAGGCGGACGGTACGGTGGCCGGACAAAGGACTTACTACCCGTACGGGCAGACTCGCCTCGCCGCGTCCAGTGATGGCGAGCTGAGTGGCATCTATCAGTTCACCGGCAAGGAGCGGGATCAGGAGTCTGGCCTCATGTACTTTGGGGAGCGGTACTTCAATCATTTTGGGCGCTTCGCCTCCGTAGACCCTGCGGACCATTTCCTCGCGCAGACGAAGGATGGCGATTTTGCGCGAGCGCCCCAGAGCCTGAACTCGTATCGCTACGCCGCCAACAACCCCGTTACGCTAATCGATCGCCTTGGACGCGCGGCGGAGCGGCCAGATTCGTGTACTGCAGCATGCCTGAACCTTAGTGACGAGATGTTCGATGCTATGCAGAAGACGACGATGCCGCAGCAAGCACCCGTTCAGGAGGTGACGCCGGGTTCTGATGCTCATCGGCGATTTGAAACCGCGAAAACGGTGACGGAGCCTGCTGCAAAGGGGATTGCTGAATTGACGGGGTTCGTCTTTCCGTTGAGCCCGGCGGGCCAATTGCTGCTCGACCTCTTTGAGTATTGGGTTGAGTCGGCAACCAGCGATGGTTCCGACGCAACGGCAGAGCCACCCCTGCCTATCAATGACGTGGGCGATCTGGTGCAAGAGGTCGACCGTGATTCAGGTATGCAGCCGACGACATTCGACGACTGAACGGGTCCTTGAGCGGGTAATTCCTGGTCGTCCCCTAACAGGTTGAGATTAGCAAGGCGTTAGCCGGCGGTAGTGCGCACGCGAACCGTCGCGTCGATCGTCGATGCAAGTGCGATCTTCTGTCAGGGGAAGGTCCAGTGCTGTCGTTCGAGTCCTCCTTAGCTTCCGGGGACCGTCGGTCGACCCATGTCCTAGTCTTCCGTCTGATTGCGCCATGTCTGATATGCGAGCTCTAGCGAACTGAGCTCGTTGCAATCCGCAATCACAAGAAGATATGGAAGCAACCAATGGCAGTTAGAGCGTCACCGTTACTAGTCCTCATCCTGATTGTCTTGTCGATGACCGTCAGCGCGGGCAGCGCCTCGGCCAACGGCACCGCGACGGCGGAGGTGACAGGCCCAGACACCGTGCGCATTTTGCTGGACCCACCGAGCACACCCGCCAACGATTCAGGTGACGCGTGTTTCAACCTCCGCACCTCCGTCGAGGTGTTCAAGAACGGGTCGTTCGTCACGACACGCACCTACGACCCGGGGGTGCCGCCCGTCGTGACACTCAGCTCGGGCGGAAGCTACTTCTTTGATGTGGAGTGGTGCGCAGATCTGGGGTTGGATGGTGGTCCTCCGCCTCTCTGGTCTGCCCGCTCGAACACGGTTTCCGTCGAAGGTCCACCACCCCCGCCAACGCCCGACACGCCAGACTTCCTTCGCTGCAACGACTGTGACTTTGAGAACTCGGGCGAGTACATCTCCCTCGATTCTTCCGTCGCCCTCGAGTGGGGCGACGAAAGTGACACGACCAGCTACACCGTGGAACGGTCTACGAACGGCGGCTCCTATCAACGCGACTTCAACACTTCCGGTACCAGCAAGACCGTCACAAGCTTGTCCGACGCCCTTTACCGGTGGCGAGTTCAAGCATGTAACGGATCCCAATGTAGTGGCTTTCGGGAGATCAGCAAAACCGTAAGGTTGAGCTCGCAATCGGTGATAGCTTCCGTAGCATCAAACACGGAAATAGACATCTTCATGAATCCGCCGAGCACCGATGATGACGGCTGTATCGGCCGCAATACTGAAGTGCGGTGGGATGCGAATCTCAAGGAGTTCCCCCCGGGGAGGAACCCAGTGCGTGTTACTGTGTCACGCGGCGGCGATTTTGTGTTCGACGTTACCTGGTGCGTCGACTTCGGCCTCGATGGTCCCGGAGCCACCCTTCAAGGTACTGCCCAGGTGGACGATGTAATTGGCCCCCCGCCACCCCCGCCACCCGATCCACCCGACACGCCTGCTAGCCTCACCTGCAGCTCCGGGTGCGAGCGCATCGAGAGCGACGAGTACGTCGACATCAACAGGGATTTCGTCCTCTCCTGGCCCGCCGTGCCGAACACGGACTACTACGACCTGGAACAAGCCGTGGTAGGAGGGTCCTTCGTCGATATCGACGAGGACGGCAGGATCACCGGCCTGTCGGACAACCTGTACACCTACCGTATTCGTGCCTGCAACGCCGACGGCTGCAGCGGCTCGAGAGGAATCGACCGCCCCGTGCGTGTCGATACGCAGCCGCCAGATGCTCCAGGCACGGTCACCGTCGAACGCGAGGGCTCCCGTCACCTGGTGAGCTGGACAGCGCCCGACGACCCCTACGTTGACTACTACGTCATCGAGCAGACTTACCTGACTTTCACCGAGGAGAAGACCGTAAGCTCCACCAGCGCAGAGTTTTCGTTGATCAGCGAGGGCGACTACACCTATCGCATTTCATCGTGTCAGAACGGCTTGGACTGTGGTGCACCTGCAGTGACGGACCCGCAGCTGTTTGACCTCGCCTGTCCCGAAGAGACCTTCGCGCACATCAACCCAAGTACCCCGCACTGCCTCGATATCGAGACTGACGACTTCGAC
Source organism: Pseudomonadota bacterium (assembly GCA_039193195.1). NCBI lineage: Bacteria > Pseudomonadati > Pseudomonadota > Pseudomonadota bacterium. Next base: position 35,920 of record JBCCWS010000037.1, on the reverse strand, counting down.
CAGCAGCTGTCGGCGCGAATCGCGTGCGAGCATTTTGAACAGGGCACGGAGTTCCTGCGCGACGAGCTCATCTGGCGCCAGGGCCTGGTACAGCCCGATGAAGTCGACCCACCACAGGACGGGCAGGCCCCACCCCCCGACACCTTCGACAACCTGCGCAACAGTCAAGGCGATCCCACCTATCTCCCCGAGAGTCTGCGCGCAGCCGAGTCGTACTATCGCTGCGCGCTCGACGACAACCCGAGCCTCGAGGTGGCCGCGGAGGGTTTGATCGATGTGCAGCGAGCGCGCCTGCAGAAGTCCAACCTCGTGGCTGACCTGATCTCCGCGAACGCCCTGGTGGCTAAGTACTCCGATGCGCTCGGCGTAAGCGTAGCGGATGACGGCGGCGTGCGGTTGCAAGCGGAGATCGACATTCTGCAGGCGATCGTGGACGAGCTGCGTGACGCCATCCCCGGACTTCTGGAAGCGTACCTGTCGCCGGATCTGAGTGGCCGGATGCTTCGTGGGGAGGTGCCTGCGTCATCACCCGACGAGCTGCAAGTCATAGGGAGAACGTTACTCTCGGCCGTTTCACGGTTCGCGCGAGCTGAACGCAGTCGCGGGCGTCGAACGCTCGATCGGGATCTATACCTCTCGGATACGCAAGGTCGCGACGAGGTGCTTGCCGAACTCGATGACGCAGGGGCCTTCGTTGAAACGGTGCTCGATTTGGTCGAAGCAGCGCTGGTTGCGACGTTGCCCGTACCACCTGTCGGAGAGGCCCCGGCCAACTCGAATGAGAGCCTAAACGTCGTCGCCTTCGCCGATGTGGCAAGGGCCCACGCAGAGCTTGTTGATGCCACCACGTCAATTCGATTGGGCTACAACCCTTTCGGCTTTGTCTCGGACTTCGTGCCCTTCGTCGGGGCTGCTGAACAAGGCGACACGACGAGTCTGAACACGTTTAATCAAATGCATAGCATTGCTTCGGGCGCTGTGGCGGATTTGTTGGACGTAGAGGTAGATATCTGTGGCGCCTGCTCTCCCGGTGGTAGTGGCGGCGGATTGCTCGCAGAACTCGATCGCTTCTCGCGCGCAAATGACGACTACGTCTTACGAGCTCAGGAGCTCACGAGTAGCTACGATCAACGACTGCGAAGCCTGTTGGGTACCGTAAGGCTGCCAGGCGGCGGCGAGACAGTGCCGGATGTGTATAGCAGCCTGATCCCAGATGTCGATCTCGATGGCGATGGCGTTACGGAACGAGACGCCGCTCGCGAGGAGTTGGCACGGGAGGGTTTCGAGTTCGATGCAAACGACAAGGGACTCATCGGGCAGCAGTATCTGATCATCGCGAACGCCGAAGACAGAGCGAGAGCAGCGCTCGATGAGACAGCGGATCTCACGGAGCAAATCGCCCTTGCGGAGCAAGAAGCCTTGGAAATGGTGGGGATCGGTAACGATTTTGCTGACTCGGTGTTCAATCGCATCAACGAGGATGGCGAGCAGATCAGCATCCTCATCGAGGAGAAGGGCCAAGCTGCGCAAAAGGCAGCGGACGAGGCGGCACGGGCTCAGCGCAGGAACAGCTTCCTCTCGGGAATCGTCTCGGGTGGCCTCAGCTTCGGCCTGGGCGGCGCGGCAAACCTCACTTCGGTTGTGTTGAGCGGTTTCTCACAGTACGCAGGCACGATTGCTGGTGCGGGAGGGCTCGAATCCGCTTCGGGTAGTGCGGCCGCTGTTACTGCTGGTTTTGATGCGGATATCAATGATATTCGTACGGCGCAGCAAGCGGACATCGTGCTGGCCGAAGCGCTGCGAGACGAAGAGCAGCTCCTGGCTAAGCTGTCCTACACGGTGGCTAACCTCCAGCTGTCGATCAATAATCTTGCGCTGAACTACGACATCGCCCAACGCGACGTCGACCGTGAAGTGCAAGCATTGTCGCGCCAGTACGCAGAGGCAGCCGCCCTAGGTGCTGATTTCAGCAAGAGCCTCCTGCTGCTCGAGTCCATGAGTGACGGCAATGCAGTGGGCTGGAACGATGTGGACTCTCGTGATGTGCTTCATGACCTGCTGCTGGTTGGAGACCAGGCACTGCAGCGTGCCAAAGCGTGGACCTACGTTACCCTGCGAGCCCTCGAGTACTACGCCAACCGCCCGCCGGGGGCTGATGGTGGCCCGGACCCAACGTTCTTTCTAGGGTTCTACCGGCAGCTCTACTTCGCTCGTCGAGCGACGGACCTGGAGACCATTCTCCAACGTATGACCGACGTAGCCCTGAGCGGAGAGTTGTTCGATCAGGGGGCGCAGTCCTGCGGCTCTCGTTCCACGTTCTCGCTCAAGTTCGACGTCTTCACCACGAACTTGGTCAACTTCGATGAGGCGGGCGAGGTGATCGACAACGCCGATGATGTGGTCTTCCGATACTACAGCCCCTTCGATGACGTGACCTACGAGGGCAACGACGCCTACCACGCACTGTTCCGAGACACATTGAGACGCACGCTTCGTGTGGTGGGCACGGACGTCAACGGCAATCCGGTGCGCGAGCTGGCATTCGAGTTTGGGACCAACCTCTTTCCGCCGCCTACGAGCGATGTGGACGGTGTTTTCGCCGGTAACCCCTTCTACATTCTCCAGTCACGCAACGCCAAGATTCTCGGCATTTCCAACCTCAACTGCGGGCCAGCCTCCGGTCAAGGAGTGCAGCTGAACTTGGTGGGCAACCTCGCAGCATCACCTGTTGCCGAGATATACCAAGAGGGAAATAGCTACCTGAAGCATACGCCGTGGAGTATCGAGGACTTCGACGACATCAACGATGATCCGATGCGCAGCATCACGGTCTACACCGCCTATGAACAACTGATGCCAACGTGGCTGATAAGTGATCTGGGTGGGGACTCGGTGCCTGAAGAGACAATCGGCAGTACGGTGGTCGGTCTCGTTACCTCGGCCATCAACGGCACGGCGGACGATCAGTCATCCGTGACCCTGGCGTTTACGGATCGCTCGGTAGCCAATGATCGATGGAGAGTGGTGATCAATGAGGCGAGCAACGATAACGGAAAGGCCTTCTTCGATGAGCTCGAGGAGATGCTGGCCGAAGGCGCACCAATCGGCTTACCGGCAGAGCGCTTCCTAACCGACATTCAGCTGCTGATCAGCTGGGCATTCAGGAACCCAAACTAGAAAGGACGAGCAAAATGAATAGGTTCAAGTGTAAGGAATCGCCCAGACGCGCCGATCGACGCCAGGCGCTCCCGAGTGGAGCGTTCGCCGGCGCGTTCGCGCTTGGTCTGAGCCTGCTCGGCAGCAGCGCACTAGCCCAAACGCGACTCGACGTGAGTGCCGACATGGCGCTCCAAGGCGCGGAGGTCGAGCTGGCCTTGCGCATCACCGACAGCCCAGCGTCCGCCGGATTCAACGCCGCGTTACTGCTCCCAGTGGCGTTACCCGATCCGGACGGGGAGTTCCCTGGCGCGGATGCCACGATCAGCCTTCTCGGCGTGTGGCCCGGCGAGCTCCTCGAGACTGCGGGGGGGTTCACGATGCAAAGCGAATCCACGGCGGAGGAAGCTCGGCTCCTAGCGTACTCTGCGGCCGGCGCCTTCGAGGGATCCGGCGACCTTGCCTACGTGCAGCTTGCCATCGGACCGAACGTGGCTCCCGGCCTCTACCGCGTCGAGATTGCCACGAGCAATCCCGATCTTGCCGTCAACAGTGCTCTTGCGCTCTCGGATGTGTCCGGGGGAGCGTCGCTGCCCGTTCTAGGCGGCGGCGGGGAGCTGTTCGTGTACTCCTTGTCGTCGGACTTCGACGGTGACGGGCTCCCGGACAGCTGGGAGATGGCCAATGGACTCGATCCGCGAAGCGGTCTGGGCATCGACGGCGGCAGCGGCGATCTCGACGGCGACGGTGTGTCCAACCAAGACGAGTTCCTAACCGGCACGGACCCCACGGACGCACAGTCCCTACCCGAGGGCGCAAACGGAACGCTCTACGTTCGCTTCCGTGACGAGTTCAACGATCTCCAATACCAAGACCGCTGGAGCGTCGAGCTACTGGACGAGGGGGCCGCCTACTCGTTAGTGGAGGACACGTTGCCGGACGAGGAGTTGGGCACGCTCACGATTCTCGACGCTGACCTCGCGCAACCGACGGAGCCTGCCAGCTGTGACGCCTTGTTGCTCACCACCAATGCAGCGTTCGACGGGGAGACGGGCGTGTTGACGACCTCGCTGAGGCCGCTTGGGTCAGGCGTGACCACGCTTGGCCTCAGCAGGACGGACGACCCTGCCACGCGCATCGAGCTGCAGCTCAATCGCGATGCGCCGCCTTATGTGCGCGTGGTGTCCTTCGAAGCGGGCGTAGCGGTGCAACCTCCCGACCTAGTCTTGGACACGCCCCTTGGCGAGCAGATCAGCGCGCGGGTGACCAAGTCCGGTAGCGTCTACGGCTTCGTGGCGAATGGCAACGTTGTAGGGACCACGGAGAACCTCGCGCTCGGCGACAGCTACCAGCTGTTCGTTGGCGCCGAGTCGTGTGAAGGAGACGTGGAGGCGGTCGACACCTGGTTCGATCGTGTCGAGCTTCTCCTCGACCGCGACGGCGACGGACTCGCAGATCTTCATGAGGATCTGGACTTGGACGGCGAAGTCGGTGCCGAGGAGACAAATTTTGCTGATGCGGACTCCGATGATGACGACCGTTTCGATGGCTTCGACAACTGCTCTCTGTTCGCCAACAACGCACAAACGGACGGAGATGCAGATGGCTTCGGCGATTTGTGCGACGGCGACTATAACGGCGATTGCATCGTGAACTACGCAGATGCTGCGAGGATCGCCCAAGCCTTCGGCACGGAGGATCCCTTCGTCGATCTCAACGGCAACGGGTTCGTAGATGAAGTGGATGGCTTCTTGTTCAGGCAGCTGTTCTTCACGAAGCCTGGACCGAGCGGGCTGATAGCACCGTGCGTGCAGTGAGCAGGAGGGAGATCGATATGCGTACCAGAATGAGTGCTTCTTGCCGTCGTGGCGCTGCCCGTCGCGTGGCCAGCTGCGCAGTCCACGCTGCGCTTCTGATGGCTGGCGCAGCAATGGTGCCATTGCACGCACAGGTCACGGAGCAGGAACTCGTGGATTCCATCTTGGGCACTCGTTCCCTGAGTCCTGACCTACTCGATTTGAACGGTGACGGGCAGATCGATGTGTCCGATGTGGTTGCCTACCTTGGCGGTAGCCGCCCGAGTATTGCGGGCTATACCTGGCTTGTGGGCGCCACCTTCGGCACCGGTGAGGAAGAGGCGTTGCTCTCGCGTAGCTACAACTTTGCCCTGCAAGTGGAGGATGGTGTGGCAACGGTCGTGGCCATCGACGAGCTGGACCCTACAAAGGGCCTGCTAGCGCAGGATTTCGGCGCGTCGGAGTTCTTGCCGTCTCGAGTGATCCCGCAGGATACGGTGTTCTCCGTGCTCGAAGATCCGGGTGCTTGTGAGACAGCGGGTGAGGGCTGCTTCGTTCTGGTGAGTCAAGAGGTGTCGCAAGACCCCGGAGGAACCAACCCCCTGTCGACGACGCTGACGAGGTCTTGGAGCATGACCGTGTCGCTCCCCGTCGTCTATTCCGACGAACTCGCACACGGCACGATCACAGCCAACATGCAGGCCATGGTCGGCATCGAGAACCAGGGCGGCGAGGACGTTCCCTTGATCTACTCGACGGCGAACACCGGCACCATCCGCTGGTCGCGCATCGCCCCCAACGTGGCACAAGTCGATGAGTAGGCAACTCAAATGGCGGCGATCCGAAGACTATGCGAGCCCGACTAGGCGCACGCCGCAGACATACACCTAAGCTAACGGCAGGGAATTCGATGAACAAAAAGAACACGCTGAAAAACTTGAGGTCTTTGAGGTGTCTGGTCGTCGTTGCCGCGGGCACGGCGGTCTTGCAGGTGCCTGCCACGAGCAAGGCGAGCGACCTGAACGCGAGTCTACTGGAGGCAACGGCCAATGCGTTTTATTCGCAGGATGCGAGCTACGACTTGAACGGTGACGGTCGCGTGAACTTCGCCGACCTCGCCTTGTTGCGAGAGAGTTCCGGCCAAGGTGAAGGCGGGGCGCGTCGGGTGCAAGCGGATTGCCCGAGCATTCGCTTCGAGCCATCGGCCACCGAGGCGATGGAGGGCGAAGCATTCACGCTGACGGTAGTGGCCGACTTCTCCTGTGAAGCAACGCTAGGCGGCGGCGTAGACCTTCGCTGGGATGAAGGCGTGCTGGAACTCGTGAGCTGGGATCCCACACCGCCCGGTGATCAACGCTTGTCTCGACCCGGGGACATCGGGCCGGGCTTCATCGACGGCTATGGCTTTGGCGATCTCTTTGGTGTCTCGGGCGTGGTGGAGATCGGGTCCATCACCCTTCAACCCATCGACGGCAGCGCAGGCGCACTGACCCCGGTGGAACTCGGCCCCGATGATTTGCTCGGTGAGCAGATCGCAGGCGATTTCTACTCGGCAGTCACCTTTGCGATCCAAGAGGTAGCCTTCGAAGGCAGTGAGGTCACGGTGGTGGAGCTCACGGCGATTTGCTTTGGTAATCCCGCGACTATCGTAGGTACATCCGCTGATGACACTCTGGTAGGCACGCCGGGGCGTGACGTCATTGCTGGTCTGGAAGGCGACGACACGATCGACGGCTTGGAAGGTAACGACATCATCTGCGGTGGATCGGGTGGAGATGTGATCAGCGGCGGTGATGGTAATGACGTCATCTTCGGCGAGGGTGGCGGCGATCGCATCTCAGGGAACATGGGCAACGACATCCTCGTTGGCGGTGGCGGTGCCGACCAGATGTTCGGCCAAGAAGGCGCGGATCTGGTGTTCGGCCAAGGCGGCGACGACTTCCTAAGCGGTGGCGACGGCGAAGACGTGTGTAATGGTGGCGGTGGCAACGATGCAGCGGGCAACAGCTGCGAGACGGTGCAAAGCGTGCCCTAGGAGGGAACTTCGCCGAGTCGGACGGTCGGCGCCCCTAGTGTCGCGTAAGCCACCCGTAGCCGCGGCTATGGGTGGCCTCACTGCGGCCGTGGCGCGCTGGCGGCTGAGGCGTAGGACACTCACCTCTCGAATTGACAGCACTACCAACGCATCCTAATCAGGTTGCATCCGCTGATACGACTCACTTCAAACCCGCCAACAAATCCTCGCGAGTCAAGCGACCTCACTCGGGCTAGCGGCCGCGCGGTACCAAGTGCTCCTTCGCGTGCCGCGCGAACGGTGCCGACCCTCGTCGTACGCGAAACCCTTCGATGCTTCGAGAACGCGCTCTCTTTCAGGCTGCTGAATCAATCGACGCGGAGGCGGTGTCCCGTCGCGGATGAGCAATGGCGAAGATATTTCGGGCAGGAACTCGATCGTCATGTGCTTGCCAATCTCAGTAACCCTATCTTCAACGTGGCGGCTTTAAGGGCGCTAATGCACATGTCCGGTGACACGCCGACGCGCCGTTGCAACAGGGCAGTCGGCATGACGCCCCTCGCCTACATCCATTCCCTGCGCATGCAGCATGCCTGCGCGCCCCTGCGAGGGGGGCAGCTCAGCGTGTCCGAAGTGGCGCACGACGTGGGGCAATACCCACGCCGTACGCCCTGGAGCCAAGCGACGCTTACTCGCCAGGAACGGCCGGGCCCACCAACGGGGAGAACAACGGCTGAGCGATCACCGGACAGTTGATGATGGCCTCGGCCGAGTTCAGACCCGCGACAAAACCATCGCTGGGCCCGTTCTCTGCGAAGCTGGTCACAAGCCCCGCTTCCACCAGGTTGCGCAGATCGTCGAAGCTGACGATACGGCGGCGCAGGCCCTGGTCGATCGCTTCCTGCGTCCACATGTTGAGGTGGGCGTCCCACATCGGCGAGTAGTTGTTCAGGAGCCCCTGGTTGTTGACGGGGTCGAACGGGAAGACGTTGATAGGATCAACGGGACGCTCGGCCGTGCCGGCCGGGATGTCGCCGACACCGATCGGGAAGAACGTACCAGGTACGGTCTGGGTAATGGTAAAGCCGAGGCTCTGTCGCTCGGGTGAGTCCAAGTCAGTGATACCGTTGACGACGGGAGAAAAGCCGAACAGCGTCGACGTTGACTCCGGGGTCGACACACCGAAGGAGGGCAGGTTGGCGAGGCGGGGAGCGTACACACCGAGCTCGATGGCCGCCGGCTCCGGCGCCGACGCGTCCGTCACGAGGTGGTAGTAGTACTGCTGACCGCCCTGGAAACCGTCGAGCAGCTGCAGGGTGACCGTACCTCCCTCCAGGTCGATGGCGGTGGCGCGGTCATGCACGCCGGTGCTGTTGAAGACCTGCTGCACGTTGAAGACGTTGCCGGCGGGGGTCACGACCAACGAGGACCACAGGGCGTCTGCCACCGCACCGGGCTGTACGAACGCAGGGGGAAACGCCTCGTCGGGATTGTCGGGGTTGCCAGGGATCACCTCGAGCGTCGGACTGAAGTCCACGTCTCCCGGAAAGATCAGCCGCCCGGCGCCATCGATGGTGACCTCCATGGCGCCCTCCGTCCCCACACCATTGATCATGCGGGGCGAGAAGTTCAGGCCCATGATCTGCGCGACATCGAAATGCGCGCTCTCGGTGATGATGTAGTGCGCGATGTCACCGTTGGGTCGAATGCCCTTCCAGAGTCGGAGCGTGGCGGTCGCCGCGTCCGGATCGTCGAGGTCCGCCACGGCCACCGTGCTCTGCAGGAAGACGTTCTGCTCGGCGGGGAAACGATCCGGCGAACCCACGAGATCCCGGACCCTGATGCCGAGGTCCCGTGCTGTTGACCTCAGGAGTCGGCGTGCTTCCGCGCGGCGTCGGATTTCGCCGGGGGACGCTACGGCGTCTGCGCTGTCTATCCCCTGGGCGTGTGTGGCTTCGATCCCAGCGGTGAGGGTGACGGCAAGGGCGACGCTGAGGCACGCCGCTCGCATGATTCCATTGAGGGTAGTGGGGGTCATCGTTCGTTCTCCTGCGGTTTCCGCGCCAACAAGGCGCTGCATTACGGGTCTATTCATCTCGTTGCTCCTTAGTTTGCGTTTATCGTCTCTGTGTCGGGTTCTCATGGCGGCTGACATCGCTTTGAAGCGGGACGCAGAGGTGCCGCAGCCGCAATAGCTACACGTCAGATATCACAAGGCCATTAATCCCATTAGCCAAAAGTTCACGTAGTCGTCCGCTCATGGAGGCTGTGCGGGCGCTGTCGCCAACTGGCAGTGGGTAGGCGGCGCTTACGTTAAGTGGGTGCGCTGAAAGTGGCAACTAACATTTTCATAACAGTTGGAGATGGCTCGGGCTTCACTAAGTCGAGACCTATAGATAAAATTAGGCAAATTTTTACTTGCCAGAGAGCGCGGGGGTGCGGGGGCAGATATCGCAGACTAGAGGCGAATGGTCAGCCGCCTCCGTTGAGCATGTGGAATCGACCGCTTGCCGCGGCGATTGCCCCACAAGTCGCAAGAAGCGCCTGGCCGCGCCGGCGGGCAACGGTTCGGTAGGGGCCCCATCGGCCGGCACTCACCGCAGAATAGACCTTCGCCATGATCGAGGCCTTTCCCTCACGGCCCCGATCTGTGTTGGCCACAACCTCACGGCAGGGACTGCCTCTGCCGCGTGGTGAACCGCGTTGTCAGATAGCCCAGCGCGATGGCGATGCGCTGGGAAGTGACTCAGTGGCCCATGGTGTTGGAGGCAAAGGGGAGGGCAAGGCTGGCGCGTACCCATATTGGTCTCCGAGGGAGATCATGACGTAAGCTACGCTGCCCGGAGATGCCAATCGAAAATCGACTATAGACCCCGGATCACGCTCGGCGAACTCTTGCTGAATTCGCCTGTATTTAGGGTCAAATGACATGCTTGTCGACGCAGGGCGCGGCCCAGCCAGCGTTGACTTCCGTCGGCCCTCAATGGCTCTGCACCCAACCCGATCAAGGACGATCGCTCATGAATCACCCATACGAAGCGCACACCCCAGTGGACTCTCAACACAACTGCCGGAGTCGCGCACTGCTCTGCGGTTTGGCCGTGATGCTGCTCAGCCGCGGCGCGGCAGCCCAATTCCCGCCCGAAGTGGATCTCGGTGCCTTGCTGTTGGAGCGGGGCGGTGATGGCAGTGAGGGCTTCGTCGCGTTCAGCGATCGAGGTTCAGGTGAGTCGCTCAGTCGGGTCGCAGATCTCAATGGCGACGGCCGCCCGGACCTACTGATCGCAGACGTTCGCTCCGCCAGGGTGTACGGACTGTACAGTCCATTGGAAGCGTTCCCCGCGGAGACGAACCTCGAATCGCTGTTTGTGGAGAACGGCGGGGATGGCAGTGAGGGCTTTGTCATCTTCGGTCCGGACGCCGGCGCGGAGCTTGGGTTCGATATCGACGGCGCTGGCGACGTCAACGGAGATGGCCTCGACGACTTCATCCTCGGCGCGCGGTTTGCGCAGTTCGAGGGCGCGACGCCGGGGGAGGCATACCTGATCTTCGGTCAAGAGGGGGGATTCGAGCCGGAATTTCAGCTATCTGAATTGTTCGCCTCTGCCGGTGGGGACGGGCAGCGAGGTGTCGTCTTTCGTGGCGCAGCGGCCGGTGACCTCGCTGGGCGGTCGGTTGCCGGGGTCGGGGATGTCAACGGCGATGGCGTCGATGATGTACTGATCGGCGCAATCACCGCCGCTCCCGACGGTGTCGTGAGGAAGGGTGAGGCCTACTTGATTTACGGTTCGAACCAACCGTTCCCCGCGGAAGTGGACCTAGCCTCCTTGCGCGCCGCGAACGGTGGCGATGGCAGTATCGGCACCGTGTTTCCCGGCGTCGATGAAGGAGATCAGGCGGGCGCTGCCGTGGGCGCGGCGGGAGACCTCAACGTAGACGGTATCGATGACATCATCATCGGTGCCAACACGGCGGGAGGGCGAAGCGGGGAGGCCTACGTCGTGTACGGACGCGCCGGTGGTTTCGGGGCCAGTTTCCTCCTTGGCGACTTGTTCCCCGAAAACGGTGGGGATGGAGGTGACGGCTTAGTGATCCTGGGGCGACCCGCCATGCAGCGCTGGGGCTCGGCGGTAGGTAGCGCCGGGGATACGAACGGGGATGGATTTGATGATCTATTCGTCGGCGCGCAGGCCACGACAGAGGCGGGCGATGTCGCGGTCATTCTCGGTCGCAGCGAGGGGTTCGGGCCCATATTCGAGATCGGTGCGCTAAACCCGAGCAACGGCGGCGATGGCAGCGAAGGCTTGCTGATCAAAGGCGTGTCTGGCGATGGGGCGCCCACGCCGGACACGGTGACGAGCGGCGATATCAACGGGGATCGTCTCGATGATCTGATCATCGGCGTCCCGGCCGCCAACAACGGCCGGGGTTACACGTTCGTCATCTACGGGCAGCGTATCTATCGCGAGGGAGATCTGTTTCTGAATTCCCTGTTCGAGGGGACGGGCGATGGGAGCCTGGGGTTCGTCCTGCGTCCGCCACAGGAGCTATCCGCCGTGGGTGGAGAGAGCGTCGCTGCCGTCGACCTCAATGGAGACGGCATCGATGACATTGCGACCGGGCTGCGAAGCGGCGGCAGTATATTCGCGTTGCTCTACGGTCAGCTAAGGCCTGCCCCGTCATTGAACGCGCGAGTGGTTGGGATGGACTCGCGCAGCGTCGCCTGCCGAAACGTCGACACCGGGCAGACCGTCAACGGAGCGCTGCCGAACGTGAGTTTGGACGAGTCCTTCGATTGCGGCGAGCTAGGGCTGGACTTCGCTCTCGAACAACTGGTGACGCTTCAAGCCGACGGCGTGAAGTTCGGCAATCCGGGGCTGTCCGGGGAAGCGGGCGGCTTGGAGGAGGGTTCACTCGTCACGTGCACCAACCTGACCACGACCGAGTCCGCCACGGTTCGGGTACTCGACGGGGCCTGGGATTGCGCTAACGCTGGGTTTGCTATGGCGCCTGGAGACGAGGGGCTGGTGCGCATTCAGGGCGTCGTCGGGGGCCCTATCGACGGGATGCCGCCGCCCGTACCCTTGATACAGTTGCGCCTGTTCGTCATGGACACCCGCACGGCCGTGTGCCGCAACGACACGACCGGCGAGGTGGTGGCGCTAGATCTTCCCGACGTAGGCCTGTCGACGCAGCTCGATTGCATCGACTTAGGGCTTCAGGCGAATGTCGGGGATCAGGTGTCGATCCAGGGCAACGGCCGCAACTTCGGCTCCCAGCTCGTCGCTCGGTTCAAAGGCTTTACGAGCAACATAGGTGGTCGGTGCGAGAATCGCACGACGGGACAGATCGTGAATGTCTCCCTCGACGATGGTGTGGAGGAGTTTGACTGTCGCCAGCTCGGTCTCAGGTTTGGGGACTCGGACGATGTTTCGATCACGGTGCGGGGAAATGTGCGCTAGGCTCGCTCGGGGCGGTGGCGCTCGGCTACCGCCCCGCAGATGCCTCAATCTGGTTAGTGTGCTGTCCCAGAAGTTGATTGAAAAATACGCGGGTACTTTTCGCCCCTGAGTACGTTGCTCCTCCTCCCGTGGGGCCTGCCACGCTCGTCCTCGCGCCGCACCCAGGAACGAAAAGCCCCGTGCGGTATTTTTCAACGAACTTCTGGGACAGCACACTAGGACGTATCGGTCGCCGCAGATTTGCGGTAGCAGGTTGAGCGGGCACGCGATGTTCGGGGTATGCGAGCGTCCCGTCACCGCCGTCGCGCAGCCATCCGCCCTAGGGCGCGAGCTCGGGGAACAACTCCACAATGCTGAGCCGTTGCTGACGCACGCCGGGCCCCATCGTCTCCCCCAGCAACCCTCCACTGAAGAGGTAGACCGCACCGCGGAATCCCTCGGCACCGATCGCGATGTCATCGAGCCCATCACCGTCCACATCACCGGCCGCCGCGATGGCCGGCGGGCTCGAGAAGAAGTCGTGGGGGATATCGCTGATCTCCACGCCACGGGCGGGCAGCACGGCGACTTCCTCGGGGTTCGCACCGATCTCCGCCAGGTCGATCTGTGCGCCATCCACCAGCTCGCTGCCCGACACGAGGAAGACGCGTCCGTCGTCGAACTGGCCGCTGCCTAGCATGGCGCTGATGAGGATGTCGGTGCGCCCGTCGCCGTCGACGTCGCCAACGGGTGTTATCCGGTCCCCGGCGCGGAAGATCGTGCTGTCCGTGCGCATCACCACGCCGGCTACGGTGCTCGCCACGTCCTCGAGATTGACCACGCCGCCGTTGGCCGCGCCCAGCGTGTCACTGCCGAACACCAGGTAGGCCTCGCCTTGTTCGTCGTCGGCCCGGCGATCGCCCAGCAGCAGCTCATCGAAGCCATCGCCGTTGATGTCGGGCAGGGGGGCGAGGCCCACATCCGCTCGATCGTCCGGCGCGGTCAGGGCGAAACGAATCGCCCCACCGCTCGCCACCAGCGCATCGTCAACGCGGAGGAGGCCGTCGGCGGCGCGCTCGGCGGCGAGGGTCGCGCCAAAGATCAGGAACGCTTCGCGGTCGAGGCCCGGATCGTCGAGTCTGGGGGAGACGCCCACGAGCACGTCACCCAGGCCGTCGCCATCGACATCGCCGCCGCTCGCAACGGTATCGCATAAGCCGAAGTCGTCGCGCTCGCCATCCAGCACGACCGATCGCAGGGGATCGGGAATGGCCAGATCAATCGACCCGTTAGCCGCAACGGTTGCAGCCAAGCTAGAGCTGAACACCACGAAGCCCCGACCGACGCGGGACCCGCCATTGGTATTGGCGCCGTTCGCACAGATGAACAGCTCGCTAATGCCATCGCCATCAATGTCGTCGAGAGGCGTGGTGCCTCGTCCAAAGTTGAAGTCGTCCCGCCTCGTGGTGCGCACCAGTGCGCCGCCCACTACGCCGCCGTCGCCAACTTCATCGAAGTCGATGGTGCCAGTGCCCGCGAGCGCATCGCGCAAGGCCACGCCTGGGATCACGGCGACTTCCCGGTCCTCTGAGCTGATGACCAACTCTGGCAACTCGTCGCCATCGAGGCCCGCCACGGTGGCGAGGGAGGTGCCGAGGACGAGTTCCTCCTCAGTGCCTTCGATCAGCACCCGATCGCCAGGTCCGAGATCCGATGCGGACGTCACCTGTTGAGTGAGCGCGGCTAGCGATGCGCCGTTCAGAATCGTGACGCGACCGGCTTCGTCGAGACCAGACTCCGCAGTGGCGAACTCCGCCGCGACGACAAGCTCGGGACGGCCATCTGCGTTGAGATCGGAAATGGACACGATCTCGTTGTCGAAGAGTTGGAAGAGCGGATCCTGCCCGGCCACCAAAGCGATCGCCCCGAGGGTCTCGAGCGCCGATTCCGCGACGTCCTCCACCGTCAGCGAGAAGGCTTGCACTGTGGCGGCAACGCCGTCGCTTGCGGTGAGAGTGAAGGTGTACACGTTGTCGGCGTCGACGTCCGCGGGACTCTCGAAGTCGAAGGGCGCGGTGCTGCTGACGGTGAGGCCGTCGGCATCCAGCGTGAACAGCGCGGCGTCCTCGCCGGCGAGCTCAAGGGTAATCACGTCACCGTCCGGATCGTCGACGGTAATCGGGATGTCGACGACCACGTTCTCCTGGGCGGTGACGTCGAAATCGCCTGAGAACTCCGGCGCCTCGTCGGATACGTTGAGCACTTGCAGGGAAAAGGCCTGGGTGGTGCTCTGCCCGCCGTCATTCTCAGCCGTTAGGGTGAAGACGTAGAGGTTGTCGCCGTCGACGTCCGCGGGCGCCTCAAAATCGAAGGGACCGGCGGTGACGGTACCGGCGAGTGCATCGAAGGTGACCGCCGCTGCGTCGGCGCCCCCAAGCGTCAAGGTGAGCTCATCACCGTCGGGGTCATTGGCCTCGATGGTGAACACGGTGACATCGCCCTCAGCGGCCGCCTCGTCGAACACACCGACGAACTCGGGCGCGCCTTCGTCCACGTTGGTGATCTCGAGTTGATAGGCCTGTTCGACGACGACGGTGCCGTCGGAGGCGGTCACAGAGAAGTTGTAGACGTTATCACCGCCGGCACCTGCCGGATCCTCAAAGTCGAAGGGCGCGGTGGCGGTGACGGTGAGGCCGTCGGCGTTCAGTGTGAACAGCGCGGCATCCTCGCCGGCGAGTTCTAGGGTGAGCGCGTCGCCGTCCGGATCGTTCACGGCAATCGGAATGTCGACGGCCACGTTCTCCTGGGCGGTCACGTCGAAATCGCCCGAGAAGACCGGCGGGGTGTCGGAGACGTTCAGCACTTGCAGTGAGAACGCCTGGGTGGTGGTCTGCCCGCCGTCATTTTCGGCAGTCATGGTGAAGACGTAGCGGTTGTCACCGTCGACGTCTGCGGGTACCTCGAAATCGAAGGGGCCGGCGCTCACCGTGCTGGCGGCAGAATCAAAGGTGACCGCCGCTGCGTCGGCACCCCCAAGCGTCAGGGTGAGCTCACCACCATCGGGATCGTTAGCCTGGATGGTGAACACCGACACCTCGCCCTCGGCGGCCACCTCGTCGAATGCACCGACGAACTCGGGCGGACCTTCGTCCACGTTGGTGATCTCGAGTCGAAAGGCCTGTTCGACGGCGATGGTGCCGTCGAAGGCGGTGACGGAAAACGCATAGACGTTGTCACCGTCGGCATCCGCCGGTTGCTCGAAGTCGAAGGGCGTGTCGGCGCTGACCGTCGCGGTCACGGGATCCAGTGAGAACAGCTCCGCATCGATGCCCCCTAGCGTGAGCGTCAGGGCGTCGCCGTCGGCGTCGGTCACCTCGATGGGAACATCGACCGCCGTGTTCTCGGCACTCGTCTGCTCCACCTCCCCGGCAAACACCGGAGCGTTGTCAGAGATGTTGATCACCTCGACTGAAAAGGGTTGCTCCGTCGCGGCCAGGCCGTCGCTTGCGATCACTTGGAATTCGTACACGTTGTCGCGGTCGGCGTCGATAGGGAGCTCGAAGTCGAACGCTTGGTTCGCCTCGACGGTGAGCCCCTCGGCATCCAGGGTGAAAAGTGCCGCATCAGCACCCTCCAGCGACAGCGCCACCGCGTCACCGTCGACGTCGAACACATCGAAGGGCAGCAGGGCGATATCGCCTTCGGGGACGGCCGCATCGAAGGACCCGGCGAAGTCGGGGGCGACGTCCGAGGCGTTCGTGACGGTCACGGTGAACGCGAGGTCGATCGCATCGAGGCCATCGCTCGCCGTGACGGTGAAGCGATAGACGTTGTCCTCGTCTCCATCGGCGGGTGCTTCGAAGTCGAAGGGTGCGTTTGCACGCACCGCGAGCGCATCCACGGTGAAGAGCGCTGCGTCCTCGCCGGCCAGCGATAGCGTGATCGCATCGCCATCGGGGTCTGTCACATCTACCGGCACGAGCACATCGGTGTTTTCCTGCGCTTGCACGGCCAGGACTCCCGAGAATACGGGCGCCTCGTTGTCTGGGGGCAGCTGCTGCTGAGCATCCTCGACGGGGGCCGCCGCTCCACCGCCACCTCCGCCACACGCGACGAGGGCGCCAGCGGTAAGCACCCCAAGGGCAGCGGTGCGGTAGCGACGGAGCCATGTCCAGATTGCCGCGCCTTTCGATCTCATGTGACTACTCCGTCGTTGGCCATACGAGGGTTGAGTACCCACGCGGTGCGAGAGGGTTCTAGAAGTAGCGAGTTACCGTGGTAACGAACGTGGCAAGCCCCGTTTGCACGCCTGACGCTCCCCCGCGGGCGTGGAACGGTGGGATGGTGTCCAATGAACCCCTGTCTCTGCAGCCATCTCGGCGAGTCACGCTGCCGTCGTACGCCTTCCATGGTGAATCGCTATCGCCGGCGCATCTCCAGTCCGCTGCTCGATCGGATCGACTTGCGATTGCATGTGCCGAGACCCTCGGCCGCACAAGTGCAGAGTGCGGATGTGTCGCCATCGCCTGTAAGCGTAAGCGTAGCTCGTCGGCTGGCGGAGGCGCGTGCTGAGCAACGGTCCCGTGGCGTGAACGGTGGCAGACCTACAGGGGGGATCGACGGTGAGTTCGGTTCACCTGGTAGATGAGTACGACGCCACAGTTAGTCGTACCGTCACTGATTTCACCACTGGCGACGGCGCGCAAAAGCGGTTTGCGGTTACAAATTTGTCTACCGGATATCGCAGGAGGCCTCAGTAACAACGCAGAAGCTCACCAAGTTGCTGTTAGCGAGTGGCAGCAATCTCGGACCTGGCGCGGGTAATCCCGGTCAGTGGGAGTTCGTTGACGTGTACGAGCATCTCGTCGACACGGCTGGGACCGATACGGCGCTTGTCGACGCCATCGATGCGGCTTGGACCGATATGGGGGCGTCCCGCTCGGTGGTGGCGGAACGGGTGGAAGCGGCGGTGGAAACCCAGGTGGTGGTTCCGGCTGCGCGCCTGGAATCCAACAGGCTGAGCCGCTCCTCCAGGCCATCTTTGTTTCGGCCCATGGTTCTAGTACCTATGCGTTCAACACCGAGCAGATGTCGTCTATTCCCGAAGTGAGTCGGACCAACTGCACACCATCGCTCGAAGCGGGTTTCTGTCTGTACTGGCCGAAAGTCGGTGATACACGCGATCACGCTTCGACACCGCGGACTCAAGCAGATCTTGCAGCAGTGGCCCTCGCTCGCTCTGGCAAGGTAGGAGAAGGGCTGATTCTCTTTTCTGCACATGTCCACCACCCCCACGATCGTCTCCGCCCTGGACATCGGCCGAACGCTATCGTCTTGCCTCCCGACATCAGCGTGCCGAGCGGAAGCTCCAAAACTGGGGACTTTATTGTTACGTTGGGCTTGGATGGCATGCCGTATCAACCATCCCCCGAACTACGCTATTTCTCGCGACCAAGCGTCGCGCCAGGGGTCTGGGTTAGGCCAAGTGATGGTCAAGAAGTATCAGCCAAACTAGTGAATGCTATCGTGGCGAGCGCGCGTGTGATCTGGGATTCCGAGTTGCCCCACGAGTGGCTATTGCTTGGGCGCTACACATCGTCTCCAACGGGCGATGCCGTCGAGTTTGTGTCCGATCAAGATGTCGCGCCAATGTGCGCTCCTAGCGAGCCGCTGAGCGGCTCCTCGGGCAGCGGACAGTAGCCGAGATACTCCATCACTTTCGGGTAGTGCAGGGTACTCACAGCGGCCTTGCCAAGCTCCCAATTCAGTACTGTGTACTTCGTCGCGCCGATGGAGTCAGCGACGACCTTTTGGAGTTCGCCTCGCTTCAATCGCTCGGTGCGGATGTGATCGCCAAAGGTTTTTAGTACCGCCGGCGCACCTGCGATCGCCCGTAACTGTTTGAATTGTATGGGCGACAACAAGGCAATGAACCCCTGGCCTTTCGGAGGGAACGCACTACTCGAGGCTTTGCAGAGGCGGGCGTGTGGCGTTGGGGCCACCAACAGGGTCCCGTCGGCGGCGAGCCGGTCGGTCTTTCATCCCAAGGAGAACAAGAAGATGAGAATGGTGGTGTTGCTAGTTGCCCTCGGTGCATCTGCGAGCGCGTGGGCGGTACCGATATGGTCCGAGGGTGTGGGATCGGCGGTGGATACCGTTGATGCGCTCGTCACCTTCGATGCGATCGACAACCATGACCACCTCTCTGTCTTCCAGGAACGTGGCGTGTCGGTGACCGTTGCGGACACGGCATTCGTGGGCTTTGACCCCACGGGCGGTCGCGGGGGCTTCGATGACGGCTTCTTCTACGCCAACGGCGGCGCTGCTGCCCCGTATGTCGTCGACCTTGGAGGTGCGGACCTGCTAGCCGTGGAGTTTGCTGTGGGCAGCGGCTTTGCCATCGACCGGCGCCTGGGTTACACGCAGCTCTCCTACGAGACGTTTCGTGACGGCGTCTCCACCGGTGTTGGCAGCATCGAATTCGGGCTGGGTGAGGTGTTTGGTCTGCGCGACATCGCCGGCTTCGACGAGTTGCACCTGTTCAACGTCAACGCCCGGCAGTCCGGCAAGAATGCGCTCGCCATTGACTACCTGGCCATCGAACGTGTGGCTGTCTCGGAGCCTGCTGTGCTGGGCTTGTTCTTGGCCGGTCTGTTGCTGATTCGTGCCGTTAGGCGGGCCTAGACCGCGGCGCTATGCTCAAGGGCGTATCGAGCCCGGGAGCTGCAAATGCAACGCCCGCGGAAGCCGATCCATGCTTCCATGGGCTCGATCCTGACTCTCCGTCCGACCGAGTTCGTACGGCGCACTTTCTCGCCCTGATCAATTCGGGCCGGACTTTACGGGCGCCCGAAGGCCAGCGGTTTCCTGTGAGCCAACTTGGCGCTGCGGAAAATTGACCGTCCACTGCTCGCCGCAGCGATTGCTTTCGTTTCGAGACGGGCGCGCTCACAGTGATGTCTTCGATTCGAGGAAGCCGAGGGTTGGCTCCCGTAAAACCGAGGTCTGCTCGGAGCGGTGTGTTCGAGGAGGAGAAATAGCGCGTGGACATCAGTCCGGCGCCGTGTGTACTTCGGTGTAGGTGTTGACGAGTATCGGCGGTTGCTGGCGCCTTGCGTGCGTCCTCGCGGAACTCGCGCCCTATTCGTCACCTGGAGGTGCTGTTGCTGCCGATCCGTCTGCTACAGTTGGTCGCGCGGGCAAGAAGCGCACCAAAACCTATGAACGGCCGGCACGGCCCGCTGGCGTGTACGGCACCTCCGCAGGCACGCTCTCGGAAACACAACGATAATGAAGCCATTCGAAATCGCTCTAGCACTTGCGCTACTCGCCCCCCTTTCAACCGCGCATGCGAGCGAACCGACTCGGGCAACCCAGCTTACCCCGCCCGTGGGCAACCGCATTCCCATCACTGAGAATACCTGCAGCCTCAATGACCTGGGACTCTTTAGCCCCTCTGGGCTCAGCTTCGTACCCGATGAGCAGTTGCTCGCGTTGGCCGATCGCTTCGCCATCTACCTGATCACGCAGGACTGCGAGATCGACTCGTCATTCACCACCGAAGCGGCCGGATTTTTCGTACCCCAGGGGGTGGCTTACGACGAACTCAACGATGGGTTCGCGCTTGTCGAGAGCGATTTCGACCAACTGCACTTCGTCAACCGCGACGGATCGGTCGTCGGGTGGTGCGACCTGGCAGCGATCGGCGCGACCTCCGCAACAGGGATCGCTTACCGTGCTGTCGATGATACCTTCGTCATTACCGACGAAGAGCTCGACACCGCTTTCGTGGTTGACCGCAGCGAGATCGCCGGCGGTGCCTGCGAAGTGGTCGACCTGTTCAGTCTGTCCCCGCTCTATGCCGGACACTCGTCGGGCATTACCTATGATCCGACTCGCGACGTTTTTCTAATTGCCGACGACCTCAACGATTTCATCTATCTCGCCGACGGCAACGATTTCTCACCGGCCGATCAGCTCAACACTTCCCTCGGCTTCGGCGCCAATACAATCGAAGGCCTGGCGTTCTCGCCCGCCGAGGACCGCTTATACGTCGTCGACCGTCAGAGCGGAATGCTGTTCAGGTTGGATATCAGGGGCAAGGTAGAGCCGTTGTGCGACACAGCGGCGCTCGGCTCAACAAGACCCGAAGGCCTGACCTTCATCGCCGAAACCAATGAAATCGTCTGGATCGATGGGGATCATTTCTTCCTGGCGGACGCTGAAAGCTGCGCGCTCAACAGCACTCGCGACCTATTCGGCTTTGTTTACTCGTTTTCCGTTGCCTACCTGGCCGGGTCGAAGCAACTGGCCTTCTTCGGCGGGGATCAGCTGCGCTATTTCGATCTGCAGACAGACGAGCTAACCACGGGTTGCGACTACGGTTCACTTGGGTTCTCAACTCCGAAGGGACTGGCATCGATCCCGGGATTGGAGTCTTTGCTGATCACCGATGAAAACGGGCGCGCTGGCGCAGTCCTGGACCTGGAGTGCAATCTGCTGCGCACTTTCGCGCTCAGCATTGGCGGAGTGGAGTCCGGGGTTGATGCCGCGGAAGCCGTCGCCTTCGATTCTGCTACGGGCCACGCACTCGTACTCGATAGCGGCAACGAGGGGGCTGGTGGTAGCCAGGCATTCGTTTTCGATAGCAAAGGGCAGATAGTGCTGGACTTCGACCTGGCCGGCCTGTCCATTCTCCCCAACGGCGTCACTGGGCTTGGCGATGGCGTGACCTTTGCAGTCGCGGACGAATCTGCCGACATGATCTATCGAATGACGCTACCCGCGCTGGCCGTACCGAGTGGCGTTGGGGGTAGCTTCCGCGCCAGCGGCCTCGCCGCGGAGGTCGTCCTATTCGAACGGGGCGAGGGCCGGATTACCGGCAGCATCCTCTTGCAAAATCGTGAACTGCCCGTGTACGGGCAGCGCTCGGGCAATCGCCTCTCACTGGGCTTCGACACCCCGGCAGGCATGCCCGTAGCCACTCGCGGCGTGATCTCAGCCGACCTGAACGTGATCAATACCAACGGCCCACTCGGCGTACTGCGCCGGAATGTGCCTTCGAACGAGTAGCGTTTTCGCCGGTCGCCGACCCAGCGGCGATCGCTGCCAGCTTCGGCGCCTGGGCGCTAAGCCGGCGAAAGGGATACTCTCCCGGTTGCCGAAGCAGCGTCTCGCGGCGCTTTCGCGCATCAACCGCTACTGCGCCTCGCAAGGCGGTACAGTGCCCTTCTACAATTCGGTATGAGCAACAGCGTCAGGTATCGCAGATGGCCCAGGTACCCCTCCGCCTAGGCGTGTCTTGCCGAGCCAGTCTCTGTTCGTGGGCTGCGAGCTGGCAGAAGCCTCCGAGCGATCCCCCGCATTTGCATGTTGTGCAAGCTATCGCTCCATCGATTGCAATAAGGCGCGATAGCACCTGATCCACTCGTGGCGCTCAAGGCAAAGGAGGCCACGACACGCGCAAGTGCTTTCCTCTTACCCGCCCGTGCTCAACACCGCGATACCCAACGATGGGGTGAGCTTGTTCACCAAACCGGCTAACGCTGCGAAGCATGCCACGCCCACAACAGATGCCAATCAATCGCTACGCGAGACGCCTGACGCGTTTGATGGCCCGCGTACGCATCAAGAACCCGAGCCCGGCCGCGAACAGCCACCCCGACGCCGGCAGCGGCACGGCGGTCACGGCAAGGTCATCGAAGGTTGCATTGAGGACGAACGCTCCGCTTCCGGGGGCGCCGCTTTGGTCGATCGCAATCCCCACGCCGCCAGCACCCAGCGGAGCATTGTCGTCATCGGTCACCGCGATACTGTCGAGGAGTTCTCCAGACAGGCTGAACACCTGCAGTGCGAGCAGGTTGTCAAACACGGAGAAACGCAGCTGATACGCCTCGTCATTGCTCAAACCGGCCGAGAGACTCGTCGCCAGAGTCTCAACCCCGTTCGCTTCGGTACGCGAGAGCACCAGTTCCATCGTCGAGAAGTCCACGCCGGCGGAGTAGGCTGCTCCGGTCTCTAGGTCGAGGCGAGCGAGCAGCAGGACGCGGTCCTGGGTGCCTCCCGTGGCGTTCGCCACGACATCGACAATGACGTCTGACGCGTCCACGCCAAAGGGTAGGAAGCCGATTGAAACCGCACCGCCTTGGTCGGGAGACAGATCGTCTGAGAGGGTCAAGACCCCGCCCGACACGTGGGGAGTGGAGAACTCGCCGCTCGGGAGTTCGAACACCACCGCGTCCTCCGGATCGATGGGCGCGTCAAAATCGAACTCGAGTGTGGCTGCGCCGACGGGGCTACTTAGGGCGCCCGCGAATGCCACTGCCGATGCGGTCAACACACGACGAAGTGGAAGGAGTCGGTCGTCGCGCAGCCCCCACGTGTTATCACTCACGCGCTTGGCGCTGGACAAGCTCAACTGCGTCATTCCGTCCTCCCTCTTTCGCCGTGACCAACGCCCACTTCCGCCCAATGCGGCCCCGCGCATCGAGCCGGGATCCGCCCACGGGCGAAGTGCGATGCAGTATGGATGAGTCTTTGCGCACATATTCCTTCTTCCCTGACTGTCGAGTGAGGCGGGCTGCAGCGGCCTTTCCAAGCCCTTCACTTTTTCATACGAAAACGGTCAGAAAAGCCCTGCATTTTAGTCTTGGCGAGCCTGGTTGAAGAGGCGAGGCTTACCCCACAGGCGCTAAAAGCAGCCGGGCGCTAGGTGGGTCACCGACACAGGCACACTGTTTCTGTTCCTCGGTGACTCCGGGAATTCATCCGCCGGTGGCGGCCAGCGTCATTTGTGAGGCATTTCACCCTCGGACTACGTATTCAAAAGAGGGGGCGTATCGCTCGGCGGCCCATGCTCGCGCTACAAACGATAGTAAAAGGACCGTAGGCGAATGAAACTCAAAGAAAGAGAGAACCCACCGTGTCTCCGATCAGCTGTTGCTAAAGCTGTTGGCGCGACTGCGATAGTCGCCTCGGCGCTAGTTGCAGCACCCGCGTCGGCGAGCCTGTTCCTAGTCGGCGATACCTTCACTTACGAACTCACCGTCAACGGTGAGACCGTGACCAGCGATATCGAGGTAACGGGGCTCGGGCGACAGGATCTGGGCCTTGACGCCGTCGACACCCTGGGAGGTGCTGATATCCGGACGCTGCGCTTCGATATCTTTGATTGGTCCCAAGACGAAGAAGACGCTGTCTTGGACTTCAATCTTCAACTGCTCGGTCTGGCCGTAGGATCAGACATCTCTCTGATGATCAGCGACCTCGATTGGATTGGTCTGGACGGCGAAATCGTCGATGTGTTGGGCAGCGGCACCGGCATCGACAGCGTCAGCTTCACGCAAAACTCCCTGACGTTCGAAGGTGTGGTGGACAGAGACGGGTTCTTCACCTTCGGCCCGGAAGTCGTCGTGGATTTCGAGCTCACACCGATCGGCGTACCAGAGCCCAAGACGCTGCCGATGCTTGCCCTGGGCCTCACGGGCGTCTGGTTGCTGAGGCGCTGGCGAGGGGCTAGCGATCCACCGTCAGGTTTGAGTCCGGTTCATCTGGCATAGCTATCGTCATAGGAAACTGGGCCAGTTCTCAAGGAGGCGCTTGTCCTCGAACAGCGCCTCCTCGTCTCGACGATGTGAGCACGAAGCTCGGCCACCTTCTCTGTGGACTGCGCAAGTTTGACTCCTTGCGCTTCAAGGGTTGCGGCGGCGGCAGCAAGCAACGACTCCTCTTGGAATCGCCGTGCTGCGAGAGGCCTCTACGCGACCACTGCGTTAGCCCAGCGGCTCAAGTTGCTCCTCCCTGTGCTTCTAATGCTGCGTGGAAGTCTTGTACCCCCAGTGTCCCCACGACCTGCAGCGCGTCGTTGAGGATCTCGAACATCGTATCCTGTGTGCCTCGTAGGTGGTAGAGCACCACTGCGCCGTTCTCACCGCCGCTCTCCCGATGGGGCGCGGGGTCGGCGGGACTGCGTGTGAAGCTGCCGACGGCTCGACGTTCGCGCACTTGCCCGTCGGGCTCGTGGATGACGTGCTCGCCCTGTACGACGAAGGTGTTCGTATGCGCCAGGTGACGATGCAGGAAAATCGCCTCGGGCCCGTCGAACTTGAGGATCGCATCGACCAAGCGACGTTCGCGATCCACGCTGAGCATTGCGAAGACGAAGTGTTCGAAGTCACCCAAACGATGCCAAGTGAGCGTCGCAGGATCGAAGGGTTCGGCGCTGGTCACAGTGGATACTCCTGACTATCATTTTCTCGATCCATCATAGGAGTGGCGCCGAAGGGGTTACTTGTAGAAACTCACTGCTGTAGTAAGCCAGTGTTCGCAGAGGGCAGCACTATGGGCCGCATCGCGTTGCCCCAGCATCGTCAGATCTACCTTTGGTCTACGCGCGCGTTGTGTATGGGCCCGTCGAACTCTCTCTCGTTGCGGCGGTACGGCGCTGGCGCGTTACACGTTGGGATCTACGCGCCTTTCACGATCGCCGCTCCCGGCATGGCGCCGCGTCGCGCGCGCGTTGCCTTCGTCGCGCCGAACACCGAGCACACGGTCGACTTCGGTGGGTCTGTCGATGGCAAGCTGTTTGTCGAGCGCGATAGCGCCGACTATCAGGCCCTCCTGCAGTCGTTGCCTGCAAGCCCGCAGCGGGTGATCGTTGCGGATGCGCCGGACTGGGTGACTTGCATGCACGCACTCTATGAGTCCATAGCCGGGCGCGACGCGGCGAAGGTGGCGCTGGACGAACGTCTTCGCGCCAGGAGCTTGCAATCGCTGGCTCTGGATCCAAGGGTGTGCCAGATGCTGGAGTTGATTCGGCGCGAGCCCACTCGCAACTTCCGCCAGCATGAGTTGGCGCGCCTCACGGGGCTGTCCGCATCCCGATTGCTCTACCTGTTCGGCGAACAGATGCAAATGCCCTACCGCCGCTATCGGACTTGGTACCGCCTGCTGGTGGCGCAACGGGCCCTCCATCGCTGCGACACGCTGACGCACGCCGCCCTGGAGGCAGGCTTTTCCGATAGCGCCCACTTCAGCCACAGTTTCCGCAAGGCTTATGGAGTCACGCCGGCCAAGGTGTTTCGCCGGCCGACATGCTTCGAAGTGGGGTAGGAGCCGTGGCGTGCCCGGGCGGTCGATATCACCAACGCGGCGCTGGGGCGAGTTTACGCCGAGCGGGTCAATGGAGCACCGCCGTAGCTGGAAACGTCTCTGCTGTTTAAGCTGACAAAGTAATTAGGCTTCTGAGCCCAAAGAGAAGCTGCGCGGAGGAGGCTTCTGTAGAGTCCATCCGTCGCTGCTCGATTTCCTCCTGTGAATGCCGTCGACGAGAGGTACCAACGCAAGGTGTGAGCACGCATCCCGAACGATGCCGTTGAGCGACGCTCGTTACCGCGTCTGGACGTGCTAGTCTGAGGTGTCGATGGGCACACGGTCGGGAGCCAGATTCAGGAGAGAGTCAGCTCCCCGTGACCGGGGGAACGCTCGCGCCTGCAGCACAGCGGGCGGCCGACAGGATAACGAGAACCAACGCGGCAGCGCCCCTAGCGCGAGCCGGCACTCATCCATTCGCACGCTAGGGAGGAGGCGGTCCATGGCCTTTCCCGAGTCCCAAGGACTACACCGACGGCCCCTAACTGCTTGGGTTGTCCGACTTGCAATTGCGCTCATGGCACTGGGTGGCGCCAACCCCACCTTCGCCCAGGCCAGCTTCGTCAACTTCGAGTCCGGCCAGGTCCGGCCGATGGCCTTGTCCTCGGACAGGAACCGCCTGTTCGTGGCCAACACGCCGGACAATCGCCTTGAGGTTTTCGCTGTCACGCCAGCAGCCCTGGTTCACGTGGCCAGCGTACCTGTCGGTATGGAACCGGTGGCCGTGGCCGCGCGCAGCGCGACCGAAGTGTGGGTGGTCAACCATCTTTCTGACTCCATCAGCATCGTCGACCTGTCCTTCGCGGACCGCATCCCCCGGGTGGTGGATACGCTGCTGGTGGGGGACGAGCCGCGGGACATCGTGTTTGCGGGGGCTAACGGCGATCGCGCCTTCATCACCACCGCCCACCGCGGCCAGCACTCACCGTCGACCTTCGATGCGCTGGCGAGCGAAGGTCGAACGGACGTCTGGGTGTTCGATGCCAACGATCGTGGCGCGCCTCCAATCGTGGTGCAGATGTTCGGGGACACGCCGCGTCCCTTAGCGGCGTCGCTGGACGGCACTCGCGTCTACGTGGGCGTCTTCCATTCGGGCAACAAGACCAGCGTGCTCCACCGCGACACGGTGCAGGGCCTGATCGGCGATCCGCAAGAAAATGTGGACGGCGAGCCGGCGCCGCTCGACATCAGCTTGATCGTGCAGGCCGACGAGCAGAACCGCTGGTTCGACGGCAACGGGGTGGAATGGACGCCGAGCGTGCGCATGACCCTGCCGGACTACGACGTCTTCGTGCTCGACGCCGCCGCTGAGACGCCGGCGGTGATCGACCGCATCAGCGGCGTGGGCACCACGCTGTTCAACATGGTGGTGAGCCCGAGCGGCGGTGCGCTGTTCGTGAGCAACCTCGACGCACGCAACATCGTGCGCTTCGAGGGCTCCGGGGAGTTCTCTCCCACCACCGTGCGCGGTCACTTCATCGAGAATCGCATCACCGTTATCGATCTCGATAGCGGCAATGCCGTACTGCCTCGCCACCTGAATAAGCACATCGACTACGACCGCATCCTCGGTACGCCCGAGGAGAACGCGGCCAGCCTGGCGACTCCCCTCCAGATGGTGCTGAACCCGGCCGGCGACCGGCTCTACGTCGCAGCTTTCGGGTCGGCGAAGATCGGCATCTTCAACACGGGCGAGCTCATCGCCGACACCTTCACGCCGGATCCCGCCAACCACGTCGAGCTGAGCGGTGGCGGCCCGAGTGGCATGGTGCTCGACGAGCAGCGCAACCGCCTCTATGTGCTTACGCGCTTCAACAACAGCATCTCTGTGGTGGATCTGGACAGCGCGACGGAGATTGGTGCGGTCTCCCTGTACAGCCCAGAACCCGCGGTGGTCACCGACGGTCGGCGTTTCCTCTACGATGCGCGCCACACCTCCTCTCGCGGCGATTCCTCCTGTGCCGGCTGCCATATCTTCGGCGACCTGGATCACCTGGCCTGGGATCTCGGCGATCCGGACGGCAGTGTGCTGGAGAACTTGAATCCGCTGATGCGGCAGGTGCCGCCTGGTACGGCGCGCGACTTCCATCCGATGAAGGGGCCGATGGCCACGCAGAGCCTGCGCGGTCTGAACAACCAGGGTCCCATGCATTGGCGCGGGGATCGCTCCGGTGCCAATGACCCCGAGGGGCAGGATTTTCTCGATGAAGAGGCCGCGTTTCGTGCCTTCAATGGATCCTTCGCCGCGCTGCTCGGGCGCGAGACTGTGCTGGCGCCGAACGAGATGCAGGCCTTCGCCGAGTTCGCCCTCACGATCCACTACCCGCCGAACCCCGTACGCACCCTCAACAACCAGCTAACGCCTGTGCAGCAGCGCGGCTTCGACGCCTTTCTCTCGGTGGTGTCGAGCGAGCCCTTCACCTGCAACGACTGCCACGTGGTGGACGTCGCAGCCGGCAAGTTCGGCACCAATGGCTTCTCGGTCATCGATCTCGAAGGCCCCCTCGTCATTCAGCCGTTGAAGATCCCTCACATTCGCAACCTGTACACGAAGGTGGGCTTCTTCGGTCGCTCGCGCGGCGTGGATGATCAGGATTTTCCGATGCTGGGCGAGCAAATCCGCGGCTTTGGCTTTACCCACGACGGCGCCTGGGACACGTTGTTGAACTTCCTCCAGGACTTCACTCTCGATGACGATGCTCAGCGTCGCGAGGTGGTGAGCTTTCTGATGGCGGCAGACGCCGAGCTGCTCCCCGTGGTCGGTCAGCAGGTCACCTTGCGCCAGGGCAACATCGGCCGGGTGCGGAGCCAGCTGGTGAGCTTGCTGCAGCAGGCGGCGGTGACGTCGCCGCGTCCCGCGTGTGACTTGATCGTTAAGGGCAGTTGGGGAGGTGCGGCGCGAGGGGCAGTGCGAGACGCCAGCGGCCAGTTCCGCACAGACCGAGCCAGCGATGGAACGCTATCGATTCGTTCACTATTGGAAATTAGTCAGCGCCCCGGTCAATCGCTTACCTTTACCTGCGTGCCGCCCGGGAGCGGTGAGCGCATGGGGATCGACCGCGATGAAGACGGTATCCTCGATGGCGATGAGATCGATTAGCTCACCCAGTATCGCCCGGCGTGGTGGTGCTTCAGCGCCGACGCGGTGAATTCCTGCGTGCAGCGCTTGACGTGAAGCTATCCTGCTGGCGCACAAGGCTCTTGCAGATGATGGCCCTGACCTCACGGCGACGGCATCGACGACCTGCTGCTCGCGGCCTACGATGCGCCCTTCCGCGACGATGACACCCGCGAGGGCGAGATCTACCTAGTCTTCGGCACTCGGTTCCCTGTTACAGCTGAGGGCATTTATCGGCGGGGACTGCCGAGGCAGCGCCGTACTGATCGAGGCCCAAGGCCTTACTGGCCTCGGCCTCACGGCGGCCATCGTAGGAACTGCTCCCGGAAGCGATGTGATTGAAATCGAAGGCTGCGGTCAAGTGATCACAGAGCTCTCCAGTCCGTTCCTGGTGGATCAGCGCAACGCCTTGCCTAACGGTAAGGTTGACTTCGTGATCGACCGCACACCCGAGCGACTATGTGGGTTCTCGCTGCAGGTGGTGGATCTAACCACTTGCGTCGCAACCAACGTGATCACTGCCCCAGAGCAGCCCTAGCGCCGAGTCCGGTGGGTTCGTTGAGGAAGTTGCACCGGGCCTCCTGGGGACGGTGCGGCGACGAGTGTGGTAGGCGAGGAGAGCTTTGCCGCTTGCCGCGAGAGCGGCCGGGTCAGCGCGGGGCGTCCTGTGTAAGGGACACGTCCGACGTTTGATCAACCAGCGTGTTTGAATCCCCTGGCTTTGGGGACGCCACCTGGCGTAGGAAGCGAGATAGTTCATGAAGAGGAGCGGAGTCCTCGAACAGCGCCTCTTTGTTGGCGACGATACAGCCTTCAAGTTCGGCCAGTTTTTCCTCTGACCGTGCGAGTTCCACTGCTTTTGCTTCAAGGGCTTCGGCGTCAATAGCCACCAGCTCGTCCATGCCGAGCATCGCAAGGCACGCGGACGTGTGGTTGGCTCTCATCGTGTGCCCCTTCACGGTGAGCACCACCCGGCCGCATGCCAATGCCTCCATCGTCGAGTTGAATCCTGACCAGTGCAGCGAGTCGAGCACGATATCGACTTGCTTGTTCAGTGACAGGAACGCTCCATGGTCCAAGCGATCGAGGACAGTTACGTAGTCCTCGAAGGACAGCCCTTGCGCGGAGAACGCCGTCGCTAGGCGCTTTGAGAACTCTATCTTCTGATACTCACCTAGCGCTGCGATAAAGTAGAACTGGCAAGTACCTAGCGCCTTAGCGATGTTTGCAAACACTCGGTCGTTTTCCGGAAGTAACTTAAAGAGACTCTGCGAGCAGAGAAACGTTACCCCGTCGCCCCGCTGTGGTAACTCCAGCTCCCGCTCGCCTGCGTCATCTATATGCGGCTGCGGATAGCTCACCGAGAGGCTCGGCAAGGTGATGAGTGTCTCGCTGTACGATCGCGCGGCGTCTTCCGCCTCCATCAACTCGCTCGAGAGGTAGTAGTCGATACTCGCCAAGCCGGAGGTGATGGGGTGGCCCCAAGTGGTGCATTGCACCGGTGCCAGCTGCAGGGGGGCCACCACATTGAGGAGGGGCGTCATCCCGATATCCAAGTAGATGAGTACATCGAGCTTGCCTTTATCGATTCGGTGAATGACCTCATCTGCCGCGACTCCCCCCAGCATCTCGAAAGCAGTGCAATGCTCGCGAATGCTCTGCGTGGTCGAGTCGACAATCGTCCCCAGGTAGAAGACGCTTACCTCGAACTGATCCGCGTGCAACCACCTTATCCAGCTGGCATGGCTCTTTGCGACGGAGTGCTTGCGAAAGAAGGAAGAGACGAAGCCCACGCGAATGGGCTCATTTGAGGGTCGCGGCCTGAGGTCTCGGCGTCGAGCATGCGCCGGGTAGCGCTTGTGGGCGACTTTGGTCAACACCCGACCGTAGTCAGTTTGGTCCTGCAACGTCAGACGGTCGAGATAGTGAGCAAAGAAGTTTGTCGCGCTACTGACCGCCTCGACGGCTTCGTCCACGCCCCGCCTGCTTTGGAGCCGGAGCGCTTTGTCGAACCGCTTCAGCTCTGCACGCCATCGCCCATGGTGCTCTTGCACTTGTGCTTCGTTCTGGAACACCAATGGGAAGGTGTGCATCTTTAGCCAACGAGACTTCAGTCGCCCGGGCGACAACTCAATTGCGCGATCCAATACTGCCGTCGCTTTCGAGGGCTGATTTCGGACTCGACACAGCTCCCCGTAGTGCTCCAAGACTTCCGGGTTGTTGGGGAGCATCTCCTGCGCGGCGCACGCGTATTGCAACGCCTCGTCAATCTCGTCTCTGGCATGAAGCTGCACGGCGAGATTGTGGTGCGCCTGAGCGAAGGTAGGTGCAGTCTCGATCGCCTTGCGCAGCAGCTTGACAGCTGCCTGAGAATCTCCCGCGGCGCCGAGGGTAACCGCCAGGCCGTTGATGGCCACCACGTAGCTCTGATCGAGAGCTAACGCTTTTCGATAGCTGGCCTGTGCACCATCGTGCTCACCGGCATCGTGCAGCGCGGCGCCAAGGTTGGCGTGCACCGCCGGCATGTCTGCCCGCAGGCGTGCAGCTCTTCGCAGCAGTGCGATCGCATCCTCGTGGTTTTGGAGTTCGCGCTCGACGATGCCTGCCAGGTGCAGTGCGTCCGCATTGTTCGGCGTGTGCTTGAGCTGCTTCGCCAGCAACTTCCTGGCGCTGGCGAGCTTGCCTGCTCGGTAGGCCTTCACCGCCTGAGAAAATTTGCTCGGACGAGCCGCACTCACGGGAGACTCGCTTCGCCACAGGTGTCGCCGAGGCGATTGAGCAGGTCGATCGTTGGGGATGTGTCACGCACGCCCGCGATGGCGGCAACATCGATAGTAGCGTTGTCGCATGTACCTTCCATCAACACCACGCTGGCCGGTCCGGGCGCGCGGCGATGAGTGACGACGCCGTGAGCGCAGCCGGACCTTCTGGGTTCGCGACGGTTAGCCTATCCAGCAGACGCGCCGACACCGGTGTGGCGGGCCGTTGATGCCACCCGTGCGCGCACGCTGCGATGCCACTTTCGTCTTGTCAGCCACACCGCGCCGATGCCAAGCGTAAGTATGGAAAGGGATTTAGGCTCGGGTATGGCCATTGCGGCAATCTCGAAGTTTACCAGTGCGTTTGGGCTAAACCTGACGAGATTAGGACTCGCGCTGATGCCAGAGAACGTCACCGAGTCGCTGGTGAAAGCGAAGTCACTCACGCCCACACCGTCAACATTGAGGAGGCCGCTGATTTCCCCGTCGAGGCCTATCCAGTCGAGATCACTGAGTGTTAGCGAGATGCTTGTCCCGACGGCGATGCCAGTCAGTTGGAGATTGAAATCGAAGAACGCATCAGTGGCCGAAGGGCCTGCTCCGAAGAAGAGCCTCGACCCGATCACCTCTCCACCGCCGACGCTGACACCATCCAGGCCGCCAGTAACAGTGCCGTAGCCGGCGAGCTCGATGTCGCTGGTGACGGTCTCGCCGCCTATCGTGAGTTCGGCGGAAATCGTGTCGCCGAACAGGAATACGCTTGCTGAGGCGGGCAGAGCGATCAGTCCCGCGGCAGTCGCACCGATGGCGTTAGCGACGGCTGATCGAAGCCCGTTGGATCGGGTGTTCTTTTTTATCATTGGCTTACGTCCTTGTCGGGATCTCCGATGAATCGCGCTCGGTGCAGCATGAAGCGCTCCACTTACTACATACGAAAATGGGACGGAATCCCCCTCAACAAGCTCTACCCTTAAGACGGGCTGGTTGCCAGCATCTCCTCAGCTTCGCAGTCCAGGGCGTACGAGGATCGCCTCAGTTGAGGCACGCCTGCGTGATGGCAGTCCTCGCAATCATGGGGTTTTCGTACCGGGAGACCGTGGTCGTAGGGAGATCTGTGACCACACCTTGCCTGCCAGCCAAGCCCGCGCCCTCCTAGGCGCGTCACAGAGTCACAAAAATCACAGTTTGACTTTTCTGTGACTTTAGCGCTAGCTTACCGCTGTCACTCCCGTTCTGAGTGGGCACGCCCATGCACTGGTTCTCTATCCTCCTGGCTGAACTGAACGATCATCTCGGCCAAGCGTCGATACGCGTGCTCGACGCCTGCTTGGAAGTGGCCGGGCTGCCGCAAGAAGGCGCTCCCAGCCTCAGCATCCCGAAGGATCAGGTGCTAGCACGCCTGGCGACCGTGGAAGGCAAGCCCCTCGATGCCACCGCGTTTCGCAAGCGCCTGCAGAAGATCAACAAGGCGACCAAAGACGAGATCCCATTGCCGGACGGCGAACCTCCTTTTCGGGTGAGGTCCACGAAGGGTCGGATCATCATCGAGCTGGGCGCCGGTGCCGCCTTTCATGCACAGCAGGCGCAAAGTCGTCGCTTAGCTATCGAGTCCACGCGGGCCGATGTGAGCAACCTCACGCCAACCCCCCAGGCACCGTACGTGGACGGGCACCAAGTGTTCATCTCCTACGGGTGGGAGAACGACGAGGTCACCGAGGTGTTCGATGGCTTCATCGATAGCCTCGCCCGTAAGCTGCAGCATCCGCCGATTAAATTTGCTAGCTTACCGCCTGTAGCGCTGTGGGTGGATAAATCGCGCGTGCACGGTCGCAGCGAGAGTTTTGATGACCAGACCCTGCCCGCATGCCGGGGCTCCGACGTCGCCGTCTTCATGCTTAGCAACAAGTGGCACGCGAGCTCGAGCTGTCGCGCCGAAGCCGCCGTCTTCGAGCGCGACGGCCAAGTTGAGCGCGAACGAGTGATCTGCATCCAGCTGTGCGATGACCCGCACGACAACCCAGCCCCCTACGACAAGACCCCGACGTATCCTGAGCTGTGGCGACCCGATGTGCGGACGCTGCTGCGCGTCTGGGCCCTTGAGGACGCGGCGGACCGAGACGAGTTCGTCGGCCGTATCGCCAAGGAGATTCTCGAGGCGCTCACCCAGCTGCCTCCAACGCCCCCCAGCCCCGGAGGCCACGAGACGGCGGAGCGCGATGCTCATGACCGTGATGGGCATAGGCGCCGTGAGCTCGCCGGCACCCACTGGCATGACGAGCAGGTGCGGCGTAAGAACGTGCAGGTGCCGCACGCGAGCGAGAGCGACGCTGACGACGTCATCAAGATCATCCCCCTCTTGCAGGACTGGGTCTGCACGGACGAGAGCCGCAACCGCGTCGTCGCGCTGCTTGGCAGCTTCGGTGCGGGCAAAACGACAACAGCCCAGGCCCTAGCCACCCGCCTTGTCGAACTGGACCCGAACGACTCGTCGACGCCGTTGCCCGTCTACCTCGATATGCGGCGGCTGATCGAGGTGTTCGACACGGATCGCAAAGACCCGCTACCCCTTGCTGAGCTGATCACGCGCAGCCTGCACCAGGACGTGCGAGCCAACCTGGACGCTCAGTCCTTGCTCAACATGTTGCGCACGCAGCGTTCGCTAGTCATCGTGGATGGGCTCGACGAGGTGGGGACACGCGTAGGCGTGGAACGCGCTGGCGCGTTGTTTCGCCAGCTTCTCGAAATCGTCCCCGGCTCGGCCTGGACGCGCGACCTGCGCAACGATGGCGCCGACTGGGCGGCGTGCCCAACCCGCTTGATGGTCACCTGCCGCACGCACTTCTTCCGCAATCATGTCGAGGAACTGTCGACGTTGCGGGGGCAAGACCGGGCTCACCCGGCGGTGAATCGCCGAGGCACGGTCAAGACCTACTACATGGCGCCGTTCAGCCCCGATCAGGTAGAGGGCTTTCTGAAGTCGGCGTTGAGTGAAGCGGATAGCGATAATGCGCTCTCCAAAATTCGCCGCAACGAGCAGCTCGCAGCCCTTGTACGTCGGCCGATCATGACGCGCTTCATCGCCGAGGTGTCGCAGGATCTACACGAGGATGTCGATAGGGGCGCTGCGATCAATGGCGCCCGAATCTACCACCATATCTTCGCACGTGCCTTAGCGCGGGACGCCGACAAGCGACCGTTGCTCACCACCGGCGATCGCGAGCAGCTGTTGTGCGCGTTGGCGCTGGAGTTGTGGCAGCAACGAAAGCCGGTGATGAATGCCGATGAGCTAGAGCGCTGGTTCGATGCCTACGCGGCCAAGCACCAGGGCATCACTGCGATCATGCGCTCTGAGGCGTGGGCGAGAGGAAGCCTGCAGACGGAGTTACGCAACGCAAGCTTACTCGTACGCGAACGAGGCGACGGGTTCGCCTTCGTGCATACCTCGTTCCAAGAGTACTTCCTGGCCAAGGCGATCAGCGACGCGATGCTATCCGATCGACTCGGTGAGCTTGGTGCGATGCCGGACGTTAGCAACGAAACGGTTGGGTTTCTGGTGGAGATGAACGCCGATCAGATTGAGCGTCTAGCGGCTGCAACAGGGAGCCTGTGGTCGCCATCACAGCAGGTGGCGACGCGGGCCTTCGCGATGCGCGTAACGAAGGCGCTTATGCTAGCGGGCCATCGCGCCTGCGTGCCAGACGATGCAGAGCTGTCGGCGCTTGATTTGCGCGACTTCTGGCCTGTGTTGGCGCAACAGCAGCGGCGATTTCAGGGGGTCAACTTCAGTCACTCTAACCTGCGGGACACGAATTTCTCGCGCGCTCACTTCAGCGGCTGCGTATTCGAAGGCACGCAGTTGGCGGGGAGTCGCTTCCAGGGTTGCGAGTTGTTGGACTGTCGAGGTGAGCCACGTGGTCTGCTAACGGCACGGGGCACTGATCTCTCGCTCGGCCCCGATTCGCCGCTGGCGCGGCTGGGTATCCGAGTCGAGGCAGCGGATGTGCCGCACGCTAGTGGCCGTAGGCGGCTGACGGCGCCCGGTTGGCACACGTCCAGCGTTCTCAATGCCCGCCTCAGCCCCGACGGCACCCAGATCCTCACGGCCTCTTATGATGGCACCGCGCGCCTGTGGGACGCTCGCTCGGGCGATGAACTTCGCCGCTTCGAAGGCCACGGTAGCGTAGTCACTTCAGGGGTGTTCAGCCCCGACGGCACCCGGATCCTCACGGCCTCTTATGACGGCACAGCACGCTTGTGGGACGCTCGCTCGGGCGATGAGCTTTGCCGCTTCGAAGGCCACGGTGACTGGGTTTGCTCAGGGGTGTCCGGCCCCGACGGCGCCCGGATCCTCACGGCCTCTTATGACGGCACAGCACGCTTGTGGGACGCTCGCTCGGGCGATGAGCTTCGCCGCTTCGAAGGCCACGGTAGCGTAGTCACCTCCGGAGTGTTCAGCCCCGACGGCACCCGGATCCTCACGGCCTCTG
>JBCCWS010000036.1 GCA_039193195.1 Pseudomonadota bacterium | reverse complement strand
GCTGACCGGTTTCATGAGGTAGTCGATCGCCTCGGTCTCGAAGGCCTCGACGGCGCGGTCCCCGTAGGCAGTGAGGAAGACGATTAGAGGACCTTCGCGGTGCGTGCCGATGCGCCTGGCGACCTCGAGTCCCGTAAGCCCAGGCATGGCGATGTCCAGGAACACGAGGTCTGGGTTCAGGCGCTGTACGAGCTGGACGGTCTGCGTGCCGTTCTCGGCCTCGCCGACGATATGGGTGGCCGGGGCGAGGGACTCCAGGCGCTTGCGCAGTCCGAGGCGAGCGACTGCCTCATCGTCAGCGATCAAGGTACGAATTCGCTCGCTAGCAACCATATCGATCCTGTCTAGAGTGGGTCTGAACCGTGCGCTCGCGCGCTCCCCAAGAGTGGGACAGCTCGCTGACGGCGCGGTTCACCCGTGTCTCGCCAAGGCGCTCGCGCACCGCTAGCATGAGCGCTCAGGTGGCCGTCGACGCCACGTCTAGGCGAGTTTCCGATGTCGATTTCGAACGATCTCGATCCTGCGTCTTGGCTGGTGCACGGCGGCCGGGATGGCGGGCAGGGCGCAGCACTCAATGTGCCGATCACCCCCGCCTCGAATTTTGTTGATGCGCAGGGGGAAAGGACCTACTCGCGGGTCGAAGGCACTCGGGCCTGGGAGGCGCTGGAGGACGTGGTGGGGGGTCTGGAGGGTGGCCTGTCGGTCGCCTTTGCCTCGGGCATGGGGGCGATTGCGGCCGTGTTTAGCCTGTTGCCCAAGGACGCAAAGATCGCGATCCCCGCAGACTGCTACCGCGCGGTCAGCCAACTTGCCGAGGCTGGTGTGGTGGGAGCGGGCTGGCAGGTGCACACGCTGGACGGGGCAGACACCGTGGCCTGGGTCGCCGCCTGCGCCGAGATGGACCTCATCTGGCTGGAGTCCCCTTCCAATCCCCAGCTCGTCCTCAACGATCTGGTGCAAATCGGCGCAACACCGCGTCGAGCGGGCTCGCTGCTGGTGGTCGACAACACCTTCGCGACGCCGCTCCTACAGCGACCGCTGGCCCGCGGTGCCGACATCTCCGTGCAGTCGGCGACCAAGTACCTGGGCGGCCACTCGGACTTGCTCGGTGGTGTGGCGACTGCCAAATCCGACGCCTTGGCTGAGCGCCTTCGTCAGGCGCGTACCCTGCGCGGCGCGACGCCCGGCGCACTGGAGGTGTTCCTCACCCTGCGCGGCATGCGCACGCTCGCCGTACGCCTCGAGCGCTCACAGGCAAATGCGCTGCTGCTGGCGCAGCGGCTGCAGGCCCACGATGCCGTCAGCCGAGTGCGGTACCCGGGTTTGCCCTCCCATCCCCAGCACGCGTTGGCCAAGGCCCAGTTGGACGGTTTCGGTAGCATCGTGTCATTCGAACTGCACGGTGGCGCGGCCGCCGCCGATGCGGCCTGTCGGGCCGCGCGACTGATCACGCACGCAACGAGCCTAGGCGCCGTGGAGAGTACGATGGAACGGCGAGCCGCCGTGCCAGGACAGGGCGACTTGCCCCCTAGCCTGATCCGCTTAAGCGTCGGCATCGAGAACGGCGAGGACCTTTGGCGTGATCTGGCGCAGGCTTTGGCGGCTGGCGAGTCCGCGCGGACAGGCACGAGCTAGCTCGGCGGGGTATCGTCAGGCGGCGTCCGCGTCCGTGAGCGTAGGCCACGCAGCCACTCGCGCGGTCCTTGCAGACGTGGGCTTGCCTTCGGCAGCGGTGGTGTCACACCCGCTTTTGACGTAACGGCGAGGCGGTCATGCAGTTCATGCACCCAGTCGGCGAGCCTGCCTTGAGTGAGATCGGCCTTCGTACGCTCACAGTGCTCGTGTAGCTCTTCCGCGATTCGCTCGCGCTCGCTCGATGTGAGCAGGTTTTCCATCAGGGCGGCTTGCATGTCGATCGCTTGCTTGGCGCCCAGTTGGCGCAGGAGCAGGAGGCGATCGAACTCGTGGCGCAAGGGAAGCGTACACAGGGTGCGCATCGCCCGGTCTCGGCCGCGGTAGTCGTCCTCGCGCAGCAACTCTAAGTTGACCAGCTCCGCGCCGAGGAACCAGTTTGCATCGCGCCGGCGAAAGCCGCCGCCGTACACCATCGCCACCTCGAAGGCGATCACTCGGATCGCGTCACTTAGCAACTGCAGCACCTGGCGGTGGACCAGCTGCTCGGTGACCTTCTGAGCACCCTGAGCCGCGAGCTTCCCGGCCATCCAGCTCGCGCCTACCGCCACGGGGTTCGCGCCGAGGGCGAATCGCGCCACTTGCAGCACACTCAGGCCAACGTCGAGATAGGGCTTCACCTGCTTGTAGGTGCCGTAGTAGTCGGCGGCGCGGCGCAGGGTGCGATACATGGAGGCGGCGTTGTAGGACTTTAGATCCAGCGGTAGGGCGTCGACCACCAAGAGAAGGTGCAGGGCCGTGCTGCTGGCGGCCTTGGCCACCAGCTCGAGCTCCGTCTCCAGCAGGGGATGGCGCGCGTCTGGTTGGTAGAGGCGGGCGACCGTCTCGACGAACTCGCCCACATCCTTCCACACCAGCGACATGTCCAAGCTGCCCTCTTCGGCCGCGTAGCGATTGGCGAGGATATCCTCGAAGGCCTGCTGGCTGCGCCGCTCGATCAGCAGGAGTAGCTCGCGATCGTTGCGGACCAGGCGCTCGATCGCCTGCGGTGAGAGTTCCGAGTCGACGGCGTCCACGAAGCGCTCATGATCTGCAAGCTGCAGTACCCGCAGCCGGCGTGACAGGCGCTGCTCGCGAAGCTCCAGCCGGTCCGCCCGCTGGCGTAGCAGCGCTTCCTGTCGGGTGAGGGCAGCGCTACGTTCCTGCTCCGCGTTACGGGCCAATTCCTCGAGGGTTGCGGGCTGCCGCGCCCGGCGTGCAAAGGCGAAGTGCGCAGCGAGGGAGGCGAAGCTCAGGGCCAAGGCGCCGATGAGGGCTGCGAACACGGCTGGCTGGCCGGCTGGCGAGCTCAGCAGGGCCACGCACAGCAGAGCGACGGCCGCCAGGGAAGCGGCCGCGAACCAGAGGTGTGTGCGGGAGCTCATCACCCGCGAAGCGTGCCGTATCCGGCAGCCTATGGCCACCGGATACGGACGAATAGCGCTGAGCCCTACTCCTCGGCGACGCAGCCGTTGTTCATGAACACCCGCCAGCCCTCACAAAGGCCCATCACCATGTCGACGCAGCCATTGCCGTCGATATCGATGAAGGCGAAGTCGTGGGGATCGAGGCTGAAGTTGGCATTGTCCGGGAACTCGTTGTCGCGCAGACCGGAAGCACCGATATTCTCCCATAGGGTGAACTCGGTGGAGTCGCCGCAGTTGGCGATGTCTACGTCAATTGGTGCAAGACCCACGTCGAGGTCGCCATCGTTGTCCACGTCTGCAGCCTTGACGTTGCCACCGAACTGATTGGTTCGGCCGAAGGGCAAGGGACGTGTGTCGTACTCGATGGGACCGTCGGCGATCAACCCACGGGCCGTGACCAGCTCATCTCGCGAGTCTTTGACGATATAGACATCGAGGGCGCCATCTAGGTCGTGATCGTACACTGTGAACATGTACGGGTCCGTGTCGGCGATCTGCTGGTACGGCACCGTATCGAACTGGCCGTTGCCGTCGTTGAACAGGATGAACACGCCATGGGGGAAGACGGGATTGTCGAACAGCGCATTGAGCTTGACGATGTCCTGGTCGCCGTCGCCGTCCATGTCGTGGATCTCTGCGCTGGTGCCGAAGCTGATGCGTGCGTAGTCACCCAAACGGCTCTGCTCCAGATTGAAGTTGCCCGTGCCGTCGTTGATGAGAAGCAGGTCACGGGTGCCGGGCACCTCGTTATAGTTGGACAGGTAAAAGTCGACGAATCCATCGCCGGTAACATCGCCCGCGGCAACGGCGCAGATTTGAATCGTGTTGATGTCCGTCGGCACGTCGATGGTGGGCAGCCGGAACGACTCATCGGCCAGACCTCGCCAGCGGCCGTCTTCGCCGCGACCGAGGTTACGGTAGAGCTTCGGCGGTTCTTCGAAGGTATTGGCGATGAAGACGTCCGGCCAGTCATCGTTGTCCACATCGACGATAGTGACGTCTCGTGCGTCGGTGAAGTTAGTCAGAAAGCCCGGTGCGTAGCGCGCGGTCAGATCGATCAGGCGGCCACGAAAGTTCAGCAAGAGGAGGTCTTGGCGAGCGCCAGCGTTGGAGAACGGCTCCTTGCGCACGACCACCATATCGTCACGGCCATCGCGGTTGAGGTCGCCCACGGCGAAGTCCTTCTCCTGAGCATCGGTGGCGATCGTGCCCGTGCCGTCCGCGAAGGGACGTACGCGCAGGCGCGTGGCCGTCTCATCGCTAAAGCTCACCCACTGAGCGTGCACACCGGTGGTGGCCAGCAATAGCGCGCTCAGCGTGGCCAGCGCGGCGGGTCGAAGACGAGTGTTTGCGAGTGTCATGCAAGCTCCTTAGTGCTGCGTTTTTTTATATATGGCGGTTCGGCAACGTTCGGATGGGTTGTCGCCCGCATCGCCGGCCTCGGCGATGCCTCGATTCTCGTCTTTGGTACCGCCGATTTCTAGCGCTATGACAAGTCGAGTAGCGCACCGCACTGCACAAGGTGCGACTGATCGGGGGGGAAGTTGACTATGCATCGAACTCTCAAAGCTCACGAGCCGCGAACTAGAAGGTACTCGCAAGGTGATGTAGCAATAGTGCCGGGGTCGTCACACCTGTGCTCGGAACGCCGCAGTAGCGTGCTCTTAGTGTCTGCGCATCTGTTGCCGAGAGAATATGACAAGAGTGCTGCTTGTTGAGGACGATGAAGTCGATGCCCACTGGGTGCGTCGTGCATTGGCCTTGGGCCCGGAGCCGACGGAGCTGTTGCGGGCGGCGAGTGTCGCTGAGGCACGCGAACGGCTGCGTCACGCGACCTTCGATGTTCTGGTCGTGGACCTGACCCTGCCAGATGCCGCCCCCCGTGAAACGCTGCCCATGCTCTTGGCGGGCCACCAGGACCTGCCTGTGGTAGTACTGACGGGCTGTCTCGACGATGAGTTCGCCTCTGCGGCGGTAGCGACCGGTGTGCAGGACTACCTGATCAAGGGCGAGGCGGCGCCCGGCGCTCTTCGCCGTGCCCTCAGCTTTGCCGTGACCCGTTCGCAGCGCCATGCGCAGATGGCGGCGATGGCGATGAACGATGGCTTGACCGGCGTACCCAACCGCATGAGCTTCGAGCACCGGTTGGATACGATCCTCCTCGAGCG
The DNA here is from genome assembly GCA_039193195.1 of Pseudomonadota bacterium. Classification (NCBI taxonomy): domain Bacteria; kingdom Pseudomonadati; phylum Pseudomonadota; species Pseudomonadota bacterium. Next base: position 53,837 of record JBCCWS010000036.1, on the reverse strand, counting down.
CAGCCCGACCGATGCATCCCTGCTGGGTGTCGCGCTAATCGACGTCGACGGCTTCAAGCCCATGAACGACTCGCGAGGCCATGCCTTCGGCGATAGTGTGCTGCAAGCCATCGCGGAGCACTTGGTGGCAAGCGTGCGCCGTACGGATACGGTCGCTCGCCTTGGGGGCGATGAGTTCGTCGTGATCTTGCGTGAGCTGATCGATCTCGACCACGCTCACCAGTGGATGAATCGCTTGTACGACTCCCTGCGCGATGGTCTCCTGGTCGACGGAGAGTCGGTGCCGGTTCAACTCTCGACAGGGCTGGCGCTCGCCCCGCTGCACGGGATGGAGCGGGGCGAACTCGTCGACGCCGCGGACAAGGCTATGTACGCCGCTAAGCGCGCGGGCCGTGGACGTTGGTTGCTCTCGGATGCGGTGCGCGTGCCAACATGTCTATCAGGTAGCGCCCACTAGGGCGCCAGCGCGAGGGTCGTCGCGGCGGGAATGTCGGTAGGCGACCAAGCGATGCCGTTTCGGATTATCTGAAAGCCAGCCCAATACGCTGGGTGCGCGTAGCGCTCTGCGGCGATGAGCTTGCGTTGCGCCGAGGTCAAGGCCCACCCAGGGTCGTTCCGGGCTGGCCCTTGGAGCGCTGCGTAGAAGGCGCTAAACAGCTGCGCCGTACCGTCGTCAGGCACAGGCCATAGGGACCCTGCGGCGTGGGCGGCGCCCGCGCGAAGAGCCACGCCAGCCAGCCCGATCGAAGAGCGTTCCACGCCCACCGCCGTGTCGCAGGCACTCAGCACTACTAAGGCCACTGGTTGCTGTTGGGCGGCAAGCCGTTGCAAGGGTGCAAAGAGCTCGGCGATGCCCAGTTGCTCGCCGTCTCCGGTCACCAGGTAGGACCGCTCCAAGGAGCCCGCGAAGGTACCGTGGGTGGCAAGGTGCACCACCTGTGGCTGTTTCCTACGCAGTGCTTGCGTGAAAGACAGTCGCGTGAACTGCTCGTCCCGGAGCACGCTTCGAGGCCCGCGCCAGGCAGCACCCACTCCGGCCAGCTCCTCAGGCACGAAGGGGAGGGCGCGTCGCTCGTCGCTGCCGAAGCGACTGACGCCGGCGAGCAGAGCACTCGGCGTGCCGCTCGCGGGCTGCCCAAGGCTTGCTGAGGGCGCCAGACGCTGCATGATCTCGACGGTCACCCGTTGCGCCAGCCATCGCTCACCGTCATGCAAGGCGCCGAAGGGCAGGGATCGCAGGGGTCCGTCGGGCACCACGATTAGCCGGCTAATTCGAGGATTCTCCGCGAGCAGCTCGTGCAAATCTCTGAAGGCCGTGCGGTAGAGGGCTTGGGAGGCCTCCCGACTCGCTGAACGTCTGGGGTCGCGCAGCTGCTCCCTCACGCTCGCCACCTGTTTGCGAAGTGCTTCGCGACCCAGCGGTATACTGCGCCCGCGCTGAATCCCTCGATCGGTTTGCATCAGCAGCTCCACGCGGTCGTCAAACACCACGGGGAACAGCACCGCGGTGTCGCTAGGCAGACGTAGGCGACGGGTGTCTGGCTGGGCGTCGGTACTACAGGCCTCGTCCAAGTAGTCGCGAATCTCCGCCGCGTGTAGGCGGTTGACGACCTCCCGCGCATCGAGCAGATGTTGCTGATAGAACTGGTCGTGTCCGCGCTCGGCCAGCGATAGCAAAAGGTCGGCGTACTCGAGGTAGACGGGAGCGATCTGCCTCCGAAAGTGGGCCTCTCGCGTCTGCGATCCTCGTGCGTCGCCTGCTGCCCGCGAGCTGAGGGTCATGGCACGTGCGTAAAATGCGAGCGCTTGGTCGGTCTCGCCACTCTCCCGACTCAGGCGCGCAACCTGCCGATACCAGCGGTAGGCATCGACCGTGTTCTCGCCAGCTGCCAAGGCACGATGGGCGAGCGTCATGGCGTCATCGAAGCGCTGATCTATCGCGTAGAGTTCGCTCAGTGTCCCCAGGCTCCAGGCGAGCAGATCCGCTCGGTCACTGATGCTCTGGGCCGTGGCATGCGCATCACGCAGGGCGGTCAGGGCGCTCAAGCGCGGCCAGCCAGCCTCCGCGCCGGGCAGGCCGGTTGCGCTCATCCAGGTCTGACCCACGTGCAGCATCAGCAGTGCTCGCTCGGCGCCCACGGCAAGTCGGCTAGCCAAGGACTGCGCCTCACGCAAGCGCTCTAGCGCTCGGTTGGGGTCACCGGCTAGCAGCCACGCGCGCGCCGCGTTGGCGCGCGCGCGCGCCAGAAGTGTCTCATCCTTTCGCCGTGCTGCTAAGCGAGCGGTCTCGTCGAAGGCTTTCGCTGCCGCTAGGTAATCGGCGCGCGCGTAGTCGACCACCGCTTTGGTGGCTAGGGTCTCGGGCGTCTTGGTCAGCTTGATCGCCCGATGAGCCAGGTGTTCGGCGTCGCGTAGGTCATCGGCGGCGAGGGCCGCGCGCACGGACCGGGTGCTGAGCGTGTCGGCGAGGACGAGGGATCGGCTGTGCGAGGGGGGCGATTCGGCGCTGGCGTTCAACGGCTCGGTGGCGTCCCGGCTCATGGCCAGCAGCACGCTCGCCGGAGACTCTGGCGAACCCGTATGGCGCACCCAGAGGGAGCCGGTGTGTGCTGATCGGCAGGCGCCGATTTGGGTGGAGGGGTCGATCGGCTCAGGCGCTTCGGTCACCGCGTCGATCTGCGTATTGGGGCTTTGCTCCCGCACCAGCACGGAGCCGCTCAAGCCGGCTCGATTGGATGCCGCCAAACGTGTGCCGCTGTCGCGAAGGACCGTGCCCGCCTCCACCAACACGTTACCTGCAGCACCGCCATCAGCGTTCGCGAGAAGCTGGGAGCCACTGATCACGACCGTCGAGAGATCGGGTTGTCCGCCCTGCACGACGATGCTGCCCGCCTGCTCATCGCCGGTTTGCGTCTCAGCGGAGAGTACGCTGTCGCGAATCACCGCCGGTGAAGAGGCGCCGAAACCGATCTGCAGACTTCCCCCGCCGGCCGCCCCGGAACTCGCCGTTACGGTGGCGTCGATCAAGCTTAAGGAGTCGTTCGCTTGCACCTGCACGTTGCCGCCGCTCCCGGCGCCGCGTGCCTGAGCACTGAGGACGCCGCCGGTGACACGAACGCTATCTCCGGCGAGCTGGATGCTGCCGGCGTCGCCCGAGCCCTCGGAGACAGTTGAGATGATCGCCTGCGATCCGTTCAGGTCGATCTGAGGCGCCGTGAGCGCGATGCTACCGGCGTTGCCGAGGCCCAGGCTGTTGCTGCTCACCTCGCCCCCGGTGAGGCGAATGCTCTCGTGCGCTCGAATGGCGATCTGACCGGCGTTACCGGTAGCGCTAGGTGCCGTGTCTTCCAGGAACCGCCCGGCGTCGGTGACGATTGCTGCGTCACCGGTCAAGGTCACGCGATCCGCGTCGACTCGGATGTCGCCGCCATCCGCATCGCCGAGGGCGGTGGCACTGATCAGCCCGCCATCGCCTATCTCCAGTGCACCTACCTCGATGACCAGGTCACCGCCCTGCCCCCCTAGGGCGTCCGAGGCGACGACAGCCTCCAAGGCGCCGAGCTGCGCCTGCAGCAGTCGTACCGCGCTCTCATCTTCATCGAAGGTATCGGCGGTGCCCTCCCCGAGCCCGGCCAGCCACTGGGTGAATAGTACTTCGTCGATGGGTGCGCCGGCGCCGGCGATACGCAATCGATCCGCGCGCAGCGTGAGTGTGCCGGCATCGCCACTGCCCAAAGAGTCAGCGCGGATGCTGCCGCCGTCCAGGATCTGGATGTCGGGCGCGATCACTTGGGTGTCGCCAACGCTGCCAAGGTCCGAGGCCAGTACCCCGATCAATGAACTCAATAGCGATGAGCTACCCCGCACGGTTACGCTCTCGGCGGCTTCGACGCGGACGTTGCCGCTGCGGCCGGTGCCGAGAGCGCCGGATTCGATGCGTCCTCCATCAGCGACGAGCAGGCTGATCGCCTGAACGCTGATATCGCCAGCCCGGGCACTGCTCTGGGTCTTGCTGACGATGCCCATGTTGAAGCCGCTGAGCGGAGCGCCATCGGGGATCGCGCCGGCCATCACCAGTGGCCCCTGCACGTCGATCTCGATTCGACCGCCGTCGCCGACGCCGCGCTCTCGCGCAACCGTCGGGCGGGCGAAGCTGGCGATCAGCGTTTGCGGTCCTAGGTGCATGCCTCCCTCGCCGATCAGGTAGCGCTGACTGCCGCCTTCGCCGCTGGCGGCACCCGCCAGGACGATGGCGGCGCGGTCGGTCATGGTGAACCGGTTGGTAAGGACCGTGAGGTTACCGCCGTTGCCCCCGCCCCGGGCGCCGCTGCCAATGGCGGCGAAGCGCTCCACGGGACCCTCCGGTGAATCAAGTTCGATCAACCCACCAAGGCTTATCTGATCGCGTGCCTCGAAGTGCATGTCGGCACCGTTCCCGGGCCCTAGGGTCAAGGACTGCACGGCGCCGGCGTCGAAGCTGATCAGTGGGGAGGAGAGGCGAATCGCATCGGCGTTGCTCGCGCTCCAGTTGAACGAGTTGACGTTCCCAAGGGTCGCGCTAGGCAGGCCGTTCAGTTCGATTGCACGGTTGGCCAGCAGCCAGAGCGGTCCGGGTGTGCGAGCGCGGCGGGCCGGAGGCGGTACCGTTCCGGTAAAGGGGCTCGCACCGGCCACCAGGGCGCCCTGATCGAAGGTGATTCGGTCGGCGAGGAGGAACGCGCCGCCGTCCACCTCGAGCACCGCCTCGACGCGGATGCTCCCCGATAGGGGGGCACCGTAGTCGTGCCACGCGGCAGGCGGTGCAGCGCTCAAGTTCGGTAGCGGGCCGCTCGCCGGGAGCGTCGAGCCGTCGCTGAAGGGGATGGCGTCGCCCGTACTCACGATGAGACTGCCGGGCACGCTGATGCGCGCTCGCTCTCCGAAGATCACGCCTGCGGGGTTAAGCAGGAAGAGGTTGGCGTCGTCTACGAGCAGGGACAGCTGACCGTCGATGCTGGTGACGTTCCCGCCCGTGACGCGCAGCAACACGTTGCTGATCGTGGATGAACCCGTGAGAAACAGCCCCTCCCCCTCGTCGATCTGAAGCTCCAGAAGCGAGTGGAATAGGTTGTCGCCTCGCCGCAAGCCCAGACTCTCATCGAGGATGAATTGCGGGCCGGTCAGCTGTCTGGGCAGTGAATTAGGTGTGGTGCTGCCATCGAGGATGGCGCTGCCCGCTAAACATATTGTTGATGCCGTGCCGGTGAGGCCTGCCAGCAGCGCTTGGGCGAGCCAGTAGCTTGGCTTGCGGGGGTGCTTCATCGTGCCGTCCTAATGCTCAGATGAATACCATCGTCCTGCAGAGTACCCTCTTCGGCGGTGGGCCGCGAAGATAGGGCCTGACCAGCGTAGAGGGAGACCGTGACCCTTGGGTGCTCCCAGCGCAAGCCCGCCCCGATACTCCACAGCGCATCTTCCTGCTCATCTCCTACGTCCCAAACCCGCCCTGCGTCGCTGAAGAACGCCAAGGCGAGGCGATGGGGGCCGCGCCTCAGTACGGGGATTTGCGCTTCGACGCCGGCGCTGATGCCGCTGTCGCGGATCAGTTGATTCTCCCGGTAGCCGCGCACGCTGTTGATGCCCCCAAGAGTGAACGCTTCGAGCCCGAAGAGTGGATCGCCAGCGAGCTGGAGTTCGCCGCGAACCGAGAGCAAGGTGCCGCGCCAGGGCAGGGTACGTGCCCACTGAGTCTGCCCGCGCCAAGCGAGGAAGTTGCCGTCCGGCGCGCCGTTCTGGGTGCGATCGGTGGCCTCGAGTAGCCCCGTGCCGACGCTGAAGGTAGAGCGCCAGGCGATCGCCTGGCGGGCGGAGCGGCGCAGCCAAGACTGTGATGCCCGCACGATGCTCAGGCGGTAGGCGCCGTCGTCCCCTCCGTCCGTGAAGGCGAAGGGATCGCCGAACACGAACGCACTGCTGGAACGCTGCACGAGGGCGAAGCCCAACAGTAGAGATCGGTTTGGTGATGCCCCTTGCACGGGGACGTCGAGGCGCAGCTCAAAGGTGCTCGTTCGACCGGTGAGATCGAGTGCATCGAATGGCGCTTCGACTACCTCACTCCAGCCCCCTCGTGCCGCGAGTACGAGTCGCGACCGCCCGCCTAGGACGGGACGACTATAGGTGCCCTCGGCCGTAAACAGTCCTTCAGAGGCGCTCACGGTGGCGGACAGCGCGTCTCCGCGGCCGGTCAGATTTAGGTGCTCGACGGTGGCGCCGCCGAGCAGTCCGCCCAAGGACGGCGATACGGTGTTGCCGAGCTCGCCCGAGAGGCGCCAGGGCGTTGTTTCCCAGACTAGAAGATCGAGCTTGGCGTCGCCGCCCGTTCCCGGTGTCAGGGCCGCATCCAGACGTTGTACCCGCTCATCGCCTTGCAGGCTGGTTAAGGCCGTGCGCAGCGTATTGATGTTCAGGGCGCCGTCCTCGGGACCCGGCAGTCGCGCGCGCACGTACTCGGGGCGTAGTCGGCCGCTCGCAGCGAGTGGCGCGCAGGCTCCGTCGCGAAGGGGCGCAGGCGCTGAAGGTCTCAGCACTCGGATGCAGGACTCGTCCTCGAGGTTTCCCTCGCGCACCCGTACGCGCAGCAACCCCTCGGTCGCCGATGAACTGATCAGGGTCACCCGCGTCGCTAGGTATCCAGCCGTCTGGTAGTGCGCGGCAATCTGGTCGCGCAGCGTAATGAGATCCGATTCGCCAAGTGACCTAGATAGGTAGGGGCGAACGACATCTCGCAGTTCGGCGTCGTTGAACGCGAAGTTGCCCTCGAAGACGATGCGCTCAACGACCACGAGCGATGCCTGGGTGTCGGTGATGCCGATCGTGGGCAAGGGCGGCAGCACGCTATCGCCGAGCGCGGGGGGCGAATCGAGGAGCGGGCTTGGAATGGGCAGCGGGGAGATCCCCCCGGGGTTCGCATTCGGTGAGTCGTTCGTTGCTGGACGCGCCGGCAGCGTGAGCAGTGTGGTCAGGACAAAGACCATCGCGCTGAGGCGGAGACCGTGCGCCGGGGCGCGTCGCTTGACCGATCCCTGGTGGCGCATGAACGTGCCTAGTACCCGTAGCTAGTAAGATGAAGACTGCGCTTAGCGCCCTGCCGTTCCGCCGCTTCGAGGAGGGCATCTAAGCCGAGGCGCCCCGGCGAGTCGAAGGGGACTGCCTGCAGGGCCGCGACGCGCTGCAGCGCCTGGGGCACCTCTTCAAAGGCGACGACCACTAGAAACTCCAAGCCGAAGGGGGCGGCGATAGTGATCGCCTCTTCATGGAAGGTTCGCGGTAGGCGCAGGGGGCGGCTTTGTTCGTAGCGCTCGTTCACATCTTCTCGGGACCTGGGGTAGATCAGGTTGATGTCGCCGAGAGGATCGATATTGAACACGGCCAAGTGCGCGGGGCGGGTGGGGAAGACCTCTAGCTGAATGTGATCGCGGAGCATGGCGTAGCTACGATCCGGGCGCAGTTCGAGGCGCACGTCCGCGGCTCCTGGTGCCACGCTCGCGTGCGTGATGCGATTTGCCCAGGCGTAGCGCGTTAGGCGATCTACCAGCGCGGTGGGATCGGCCACAGAGATCTCCGCGAGCAGCAGGTTGTCACCCGTACGCAGTTGCGCGTGCTCATCGCGCACCAACACCAGCACATCCGCCGACTGGTCGGCGCGGAGTACGAGATGATCCTCCGCTCCCAGGGCGCGCACTAGGGGCGTGATGTCCTGTTCTGCTCCGGCGACCCACACGCTGAGTGCTTCAGCGGGCCTCGCAGCCACCCGATCACTAATGACTCGCGTGGACTCGAACACCACGCGGTCCTCGATGCGACCCGCCGATTGGTTCGGTAGGGGACGTCGCTGGGGCATGTGGCGATAGCGCCGCGCGCTCATGAAGCTGCGCACTGCGTTGTAGAGTTCGCTGTAGGAGATCGCCCCGTTGCCGTCCTCGTCTGCGACCTGCTCGAGCGTGAGGTAGCGAAGCAGGGCGTCGGTGAACGCCCCGTGGGGACGGGCGTCGAGTGTGGGAAAGCGCGAGAGCATCGCCCGGCCGATGTCCGTCGCCTCCTCGAAGGCGCTGGCAGCACCGATGAAAATGGTTCGTTCGTAAGCGAACGCTTGTAAGGGCGTACTGGAGGCAGCGATGACACGCGCGCGGCGCTCCGCGCGAAGGATGGGCGCGGCGCCAGCAAGGCGGATGTAGCGACTCGGCAGTCCAGGGTCCAGTGCTTGATCATCATTGCGCAGGACGCTCTCGGCGAAGCAGCTGTCGATCAGTACGGCGAGGTAGCGACCGCCCTGATCCAAGGCTTGGAAGCGCGGTCTGAGGTCGCGGTCACCGAGAATCAGGCGCGAAAGTTGCTCGTCGATGCTCCCTCGCGGCACGAAGTCGACCGGGACCAGAGCGCCCGAGTCATCGGGCAAGGAAATGCCCGATGTCAAATCGTAGTCGCTCGTGCCATGACCGCTGTAGTAGACGAGGACGTGATCACCCGGGGCGGAGCGTGTGCGCAGTGCATCCAGTTCATCGATGATGCGAGCGCGTGTGGCCTGACCATCGGCTAGGGTGATGACGTCCTCTGGACGGAAGTCCCAGAGGTCTACCAGCACGTCGCGCATGGCACGCAGATCCTCCCGTGGCCCTTCCAGATCACGGGTAGCGGGGTAGTCGGAAATCCCGATCAACAGGGCGATGCGCCGTACGGAACTCCCACTTGGGGCCGCCTTTGCGTGGGGCGTCACCGCATCGTAGCGGAGCGGCTCTGAGAACGCCCAGGCGGGGTACAAGCTGATCGTGATCGTTAGGAGAGCGAGGGCGAAGGAGCGCACGGCGGCATCCGTCAAAGAACAAGGGTGCTGAGTAACGGTGGGACGCCGCGGCACACGGTGGCCGGTTCGTCGGCGACCGCGCGTGCGCTCCAGTTCTGAAACAGGCGCGCATAGCCCTCGTCTGGCGTTATCCTCGCGCTGCGCTCAGCGATGCCTTCTAGGGTGGTGATGGCATCCTGCCAGAACGCCTCGCCCATCCACACATTGCGGCCGCCCTGGGCGCTGGGTACCTCATCGCTGCGTAGGGGCTCGCAGGCGAAGTGCATCAGTACGGCCCATCGGCCGACCGCCTGATGGAACTGCGCTATCCGCCGGCACTCCCGCGCGGAGACTTCTTCGCACGCGAGGGATGGGGCCGGCGTATCGCGGCGTATAGAAGCCCATCGCTCGTCTAGGGGATCGGTCGCGGTGTCCAGCCCTTGGGCGACGCCTTTTGTGAGTGCCGAGCGCGCGATACGAGTGCGTGCCGTATCGGGAAGTCCTAGGCCGCGGGCGGCGTAGCCTTTGCGCCAGATCCAGCCGGTTGCCGAGGGGCGGTATCGACCGTCGACAACGGCCTCGCGTAGCGCGTCGTAGGGCGCGTCCATCGTGCGAACCCAATCAGGCCCACCGAGCTGCAAAGTGAGGGTGAGCAGTACGGCGGCAGCCGCTACGCCAACGCCGCCTAGCAGCGTGATAAGGCCGCGGCTTGGTCTCAGCGGAATCGGTGAGGGCTCAACCAACAGGTCTGACACTTCGGCTAGATGCAGCAGGCTACGGTAGCACCGCGGACAGTGAGCGATGTGGCGCCGAACCTGTGCCGCCTGCGCCGGGGGTAGGGAGCCGTCGAATAGGGCGGCCAGGTGGGTGTCGGGTGGGCAGGGAGAGGTCGAGCCTCGCTGCGCCCTCGACCATAAGGCGCCGAGCAGCCCGATTAGGCGCTGGCGTGGTGAAGGCGATGTCGAGTTCATGAGGTGCTCCACATGGCGTCTTGACCTTCAGGTGTCGAACGCTTGGACAAAATTGCCCAGGCGATCGTGTAGCTTGGCGAGGGCTCGGCGATAAGCTCGCCGTACCCTGTGCTCGGGCAGAGCGATCGAGCGGCCGATCGCCGCGAACCCCAATCGCTCCAAAAAGTGCAGTCGCAGGATGAGCAGTTCCTCATCTCCCAGGCCGAACTGATCGCGGCCCTGCTCGCGCAGCGCGCTGTCAAGGGGGGCAGCGCCTTCGGCGTGCGCCGCCAGAGATGCTGTGTCCTCGTCCACGGCGAGAAGTGCGGAGAGGGCGCGTAGCACCGAGTCGTCCTCCTCGCGGGTCACGCCTAGGAGTACATCTTCTTCCTCCGCGAGGCCCTGCAGGACGTCCGGCGAGACAGAGTCCGTGGCCAGATCCCCTCGCACTTCACCACAGGTTGGGATGCGCGCCTTGATCTCGCGCATGATGGCTTGCAGCTGCTGCACGTTGGCGGGCCCACCGCGCCCATAGCGTTGGATGATCGCATCAGGGTCGGCGCGCTCGAAGCACAGCATGCGGTGCACGGCAAGCCAGAGCTCGCCGGCGCGGGCAAGCCACGCGGGAGGGCGGGCGCGCCCTTCTGTTTTGCGAGAGTAGTCCTCGAGCAGGCGTTTGAAGATCACCGTCAGGTAGGTGCCCGGTCGGCTAACGCCGTCGTAGGCCTGGAGCAGGCGCCAACCGTCGGCGGAGATCTTGTCAAGCGCGTAATTGAAAGCGGCCTCTCCCTTACTCGAGCCTGCGAAGCGTCGATCGGCGATGCGCGTGAGCTGCTCGACCCGCTGCCCGTCGGGGTCGAACACAAACGCTTGCCAGTCGAAGCTAGACGTGGACGGATCGGAGTGGCTCATTGCCGCTTCCTGCGCTGAGCGTTGGCGGCATTACCTGGCCGCCAGCCTGAACTGCATAGGTCCCGGGAAGCCGTACCCCATCCGTTCGCGGGTGAGGTACGGACCGGACTAACGGAACCGACATTGATGCCTGGCGGCGTGAACGTCTGGCGCCGAGGCACTAATGGTGCACGAAGCCGCCGCTAAGTGCGGCTTCGACTTACGAGCGCGGTCGAGCAGATCAGGAGCAGGAGAGAAAAATGAACAGTCTACGAGGCGCCCACTACGCGGGCTGTCGCTTCTTCGTCGTCGTTATCGTTCATTGTGCGCGTGAGCTGCTCAAGGGAGCCGCGCAGCGTCAAGAAAGCCTCTTCACTGAGGCCGGTCTGGCACTCGACGGCGTGCTGGATGGCGGCAACCTCGTCCTGGAGGGACTGGCCCTGGGCGGTGAGGACGATGCTAATACGCCGCTCGTCGGTGCTGCTGCGATCCCGTCGCAGTAAGCCCATCTTCTCCAACCGCTTGATGACGGGTGTCAGGCTCGCAGAATCCAGGCTCAGTCGTTCCGCCAGGGACTTCAACGCCACTCCATCTCGTTCCCAGAGTGCTAGTAGCACGAGGTATTGGGTGTATGTGAGCCCCACGTCTGCGAGGCGTCGGCGGTAGGCGCGCACCACGGAATTGGTGGCCGTGTAGAGCGCGAAGCAGAGCTGGTGGCTGAGCAGTAGGTTGTTATGTCGTGGCATGGGGGACACTGGGCCTTCGTTTTGTCACAAGGTGCGTTGCAGCAAACTGTGGGGGTCGGTGAAGCGAGGAGGCCAACCCCACGGGGCCTTTGACCGCGATGGTTCCACTGGGTTCGCTCACTTAACCAATGCTCACCATTGTCGCATATGCCAAGCGGTGAATCGGTCGCTCGGCGACCCTGCCTGGTGTTCGTTCTTGGGGCAGGGCTACTATCGTTGCTCAGGAAGCCCGACGAGATCATGGACGATACACATGAAGCGTACATCGTGTCTGCTCAGCCTCGTGCTGTGCGCCAGCGCCCAGGCGGCCCTGGTCTCGCAGGACAGCCTCTACGGGCGTGATTCGGTCACCCTGGACACCGACACGGGTTTGCTCTGGTTGGATTGGTCCCAGACGGTCGGTTTGAGCGCTGAGGCGGTCGCCGCCGAGCTAGGTAACGGGGGTTTGTACGCGGGATTTCGGTTTGCCACCAACGTCGAGGTGGGTGAACTGTGGGACAACGGCGGCATCGTCGACCTGACGGCGGAAGGTCCGATCGACATCGCCCTGGACTTCACCACGGACAACTTCGCCCCAGCCGCGGCGCTGATTTCCCTACTCGGCGCCACTGACCCGCGTGGGATTTTGACCGAAGGACTTATCGCTGACGCCGGCAACAACCCGGGGACGCGCACGGTCGCCGAGTTGCAGCTGTGCACGGGAGGGCCATGCGTCAACGTGTTTGGCGCACCGCCGAACTCCGCCCTCGCTTCCCTCGGGCCGAACGATCAACCCGCGGACGCGGGCAGCATCATCATCGGTGCGGCGTTGGTGCGAGATACGGCGGTCGTTCCGCTGCCCGGAGCTTTGTGGTGGAGCCTGAGCGCGCTGGCGGCGCTCGGATGTCGCTGTCGCCGGCAGTGAGGGTGTGCGCCTACGCCTCGAGTGTCGATGAGGGCGGCTGTTGAGTACGGCGGATCGCAGGCTGACTCCCACCGAACGAGATCTCTGGTTCTTGCCCCTTGGGGGCACCGGCGAGATCGGCATGAACTTCAACCTCTACGGCCACGACGGGCGTTGGCTCGCCGTGGATTGTGGCGTCATGTTCGGCAACGAGCATGTGCCCGGGCCAGCAGTGCAGCTAGCCGACCCGGAGTTCATCGCGACCCGCCGCGACCAGCTCTCGGCCTTGGTCATCACACACGCCCACGAAGACCACGTGGGGGGCGTCGCTTGGCTTTGGAAGCAGCTACGGTGTCCCATTTACACCACGCCCTTCACCGCCCAGGTGCTGCGTCGCAAGCTGGCGGAGGTGGGCCTCGTGGATCGGGTGCCGATCACCGAGGTACAGCGCGGCGATCGGATCACCATCGATGTCTTCGACGTGCAGTGGGTAGGACTCACTCACTCGATTCCAGAGCCCAATGCGCTGTTCATCCGCACGCCTGCTGGCAACGTGTTTCACACGGCCGACTGGAAGCTGGATCCTGATCCGGTGGTGGGACAGGCGTTTAGCGAGCAGGCCTACCGTGACCTCGCCGCCCAAGGGGTGAGCGCGATGGTGTGTGATTCCACCAACGCCACCTTGCAAGGGCATTCGCTTTCCGAAGGCGAGCTCTACGCGGGACTGCACGGGGCCGTCGCCGCGGCTAGCGGCCGGGTAGTGGTGGGGTGCTTCGGCAGCAACCTAGCGCGGCTGCACACGCTGGCGCGCGTCGCGAAGAGTACCGGTCGGGCGATGGGGATGCTCGGCCGTTCCCTGTACAACATCACCTCCGCTGCACGGGCGGCCGGCTTGTGGGAGGTGGAGCAGAAGCTCATCGACGCATCGGCGCTGGGGTACTTCCCCCGCGACGAGCTGCTGGTGGTGGCGACCGGAAGCCAGGGCGAGCCCCGCGCGGCGCTCTCGCGCTTGGCGACCGATCGCCATCCGGATCTTTCCTTGGACGAGGGCGATACCGTCGTATTCAGCTCGAAGGTGATTCCGGGCAACGAGCGATCGGTCGAACGGCTCATCGCCCGCCTTGAGGACATGGGCGTACGGATTGTGATGAGTGAGGACTCGGAACTTCCGATCCACGCATCTGGCCATCCCGGCGCTGAGGAGCTAAGGCGCATGTACGGCTGGGTGCGGCCGCTGATCGCCATTCCAACGCACGGCGAGGAGAAGCACCTGAGAGCCAACGCGGCAATCGCCGGCGACTGTGGCGTGCCCAGGCAGCTGCTCGGTACCAACGGCGATCTTTACGTCATCGCACCCAAGCCCGATGTGCGGCGAGGCGCCGCACGCACAGGGCGCTTGGGGCTGACACCAAAGGGGCTATCCGCCGTTGCCACTTAGCGCTGCGGTGCAGGGCGGCTGACGAGGAGATCGCGCGGGACATCTATGTGAACCCGGCGCAGGGATCGGCCCGGAGTATCTAGAGGTGCCAGCGTTAGCAGCCCGGGAAGGCGCTCGTCGGTGTCTCCGCCCGGCCGCCCACCGATCGGGTGAGCGCAGTGGGATTGGACCCAGGCCGTATGGCGTCGCTATGCTCTAGGCATGACGAGCCTTGATCCTCAGGGGTTTGCCATGCTGAGAAACGTGGCTGCGCGTATCCCACATGGCCCCCAGCGGAGTGTTCCGTGGACCAGCTGGACCTGCTGAAAAAAGTACTTCGCCTGCCCCAGCATTGGCAGGTGGTAGACGTCGAGGCGGACGAGGAGACACGCCAGCTGACGGTGAGCCTGCACTTCGTGCGCACGCGCCGGCGCTTGCTCGGGGGCGAAACCAACGCGTGCGCGCGCTGCGGCCAGTCTCTCGCGCCTACGCCCGCCAGCCGTTACCTGCAGCTGCGCCATCTTCCCCTGGGGGATTGGCAGGTGCATCTGCGACTGCCTGACGCCACCGCAGGATGTGCCGACCGGGCCTGTCCGGCGGCCGCCGAGCTGGCTGAGCCAGGCACTCGAATCTCCCACGCACTGGCGAGCCGCATCGTCGCCTTGTACACGGGCGGTGCTTCCTTCGTGACCACTGCGGCACTGCTTGACGTGGAAGTCGCCGATGTCGCCGTGGTGCTCTCTGCACGGGGGATGCCGGTCGATGCCCTGACGGGCGAGATCGCGCTGGTGGAGGGCCTACTGCAGGAACAGCAGGACGGTGAAGGCGCTGAGGTGGCGACCCACGCGGTCGACGCCCTCGCCGATCGCGAGGCGAAGCCGCCGCCGCCGCGCCAAGCTCAGAGAGAGCCTGAGTCCGCGCAGGCCAGCGATCGCAAGGCACCCTCTCTGCCACCGATTGCCGCGTCCGTGCCGGCGCAGTTGCTGATGCCAAGCCCGGCGTCGGGCGAGGAAACTGCGAGGACCGGCGACGCCACCGCGATCGAGCCCGTGCCATCGTCGTCGCCGCCGCCAGCGATACCGGTGCCGCAGCCTGTTCCCACGAACACGCTACTCGCGGCGGATGAAGACGAAGCGCAGGCGGTATTCGAGCGCGCCATCGAAGGCGAGACCGACGCGCTCGCGCACGCGTCGATCGACGAACATACGCAGACCGACGTTGCGCTGATCGATGTGGAGGCGGCATCGCCGAAGCTTCACCAGGAAGCCGGCGCAGACGACTCGCCAGTCGAGGTGGCGGCGGAGGCGTTGGAAGAGCCTACCGAGGAGATCGACGCGGCCGGCAGCGCCGCCGCCGCGCCCGATAGGACGAATGCTGAGCAGGCGAGTGCCGCCGCGCCGGTGGCAGTGGGCCAGGAACGCTTCGCGCCGCCCACCGCTGAGCACGAGACCGGCGCGTCGAGCGACGCCTCTTCCGAAGAGAGGCCGGCGCAAGAAGAAGGCGCTGCGGCGGTTGACGGCGTCGCCGCCGAAGGAAGGGAGCGCGATGTCGAGGCGACACCGCTGGCGAATGCCGACGCTGCCGTGCAGGCGGTCGAGTCGCCGGAGCCCTCGGCGATCCCGGTGTTGCCTGCGCGGGCGCAGGTCCCCACCTTGCCGGCGGTGGACCATCCCATTTGGGTTGCGTTGCTTAGCGGTGATCTGACCTTGGAGACCAGCGCGCTGGCGCTGCAAATGCTACTCGCTCGCCTGCGCCAGTTTGTACGCAGCAGCGATGATCGATCCGCCGTCTCTGCCGCCGCGCGCGTACTTCACAAGCACCTCGGGCAGAGCGCGCAACGCTACGCTGACGAGCGCGCTCAACTCTTGGCCGCGGCGTCCAACGTCACCGCGGGCACATCGGCGCCAATTGCGGAGCCGACCGGGCCTGCTCCCAAGGCGTTGCCGGCGGCTCACGACGCCACAGTGTTGATCGATGACCCCAGCGCCATCCCCACCTTGCAACCGCGAGCGGTGGCATCTGCGCCGCCTCCGGTACCGCCAGTCGATGATCCAATATGGGCAGAGCTGGTGACTGGTGAGCGTCCCCTGGACACGTCGAGCGTCGCGCTGAAGATGATGCTCGAACAGATCAAGCGTTCAGTGCAGAGCGACGCGTCCGACGCCACGCGCCTTGCGGGCGTGCGCCTGCTGCACACCTTCTTCAGCAAAACGGCACGGCAGCTCTCCAGCGAATTGCGACAATTGAATGAGGGTTCAACGACCCCTCAACCTGCTAGTGAAGCGTCGGCTGCGGTGGGCGCGGAAGAGGAATCAGCAGCGGTGGAAGCGGTGCCCGTCGTGCAGCCGCGAATCCCGCCGGAGACCTCGGCAAGCTGGCAGGCGCTGCTGGACGGCCGGGTGGTGCCATCGCAAGAGGATCCTGGCCTCAGCATGCTGCTCGAGAAGGTGCGTCGCGTCACCAGTCAAGGTGAGACGTCCGGTGAGGTTATGGCCGCTGCCGCACGCGTGCTCCGGCGCTACCTGGCGCGATACGCGCGGCGCCATGTTGATCTCTTAGCTGATCTGAATTCACTCGATCTGTCGACGACTACCCAGCAACGAACAAGCCGCCTGAGTCGTACCTGGCGCGGCGGTGGTCGGCGCACCGCGTCAGCGCCAGCCGGCAACGTGGACGTGCCGCCCGTGGATGATCCGGTGTGGCGGCGATTGATGGATGGTGACCTGTTGCTGGAGACCGATGCCTTCGCCTTGCGCATGATGCTCGAACGTATCCGACGCTCCGTGCGCCGCGATCCGAGCGAAGGCAATCGCCAAGCAGCTGCCCTGCAGCTACGCGACTACTTTGTGAAGCACGAGCGCGTTCATCGCGCCGAACTCCAGCGAATCAGGGCGGCCTGAGGAGAAGCATGGACCCAGCACAGCGTACCGCTTCGCCCCGCAGCGAAATCGATTCCCGGCTCGCTACCGTGGAGGAAGTGTCCGCGGCGATCAACGAGGGGAGGATCCTCTGGCTGGCGGGTGACGAGAGCCTTCTGGCAGCCCTGCCCAAGGGGCGATGGATCGGAGGTTCGATCCCCTACTTCATGACTCGCGAGGGGGGCAATATCTCGCGCGAGCGCCTATACGTGCGCGAGCTTGACCCCGCGATCGCCGCGTCCATTCAAATCCGCTTCTACGACAGCACCAACATTGACCGCGTCGCCGCCGACTCGCCTGAGTCTGGCCTAACGGTGCTGTTGATTCCGGCCAGCTCCGAGACTCACCTGCGGTACGCGCGCGAGGCGCCGGACTTTGAGGACATGTTCCTTAAGCCTGTCGTTGGCTGGATTACAGGCGTCCATTTGAATGACCTTGGCACAGTGCGTCCAAGCGTATTCAACGGTGTGCTGGGAAGCCAATCCTACGATCAGGCGGTGGTGATGCACATCACCTTACCGGCGGGGCGCTACGCCGAGGTGGGGATCGTGAACACCCTGCGCCAGGGTGACGGCGATGAGTTCGAGTTCAGCGAGACTGGATTCAGCGTGAAGGACTGCCTGGTCAACGGTGTTCAGTGCAACTTCTACGACTACATGAAGGAGCACGATATCGATACGCGTTACCCCTTAGTCGCTGACTACTCGGGTGCGATGATCAATGTCTCCTTCCAAGAACTCAACGATACGGACCGTACGGTGCACCTCTATGCGCCGGTGTTCGCTGGCGTCAAGTACCGGATCGCCTCGCCCCTGCACAACTACGTAGAGGACTTTACGGCGGCCGTGCCCGAGCTCGAAGGGGACGCGGTGTTCTCGTGCAACTGCATCCTCAATTTCTTGTACTCGGAGCTCGAGGGTAAGCGTACGGGGGAGATAACTGGGCCGATGACCTTTGGGGAGATCGCCTACCAGTTGCTCAATCAAACGATGGTGTACGTCACCGTACGCAGCTACTGAGTATCCTCGCCGGGCTGCCCTGTGCCGTTGTCGAGAGCCCACGGCAAGACGCAAGTGATCTTTGATGCCACGGCTCGGCCCATGACCGAAGTTAAACCTAAGGTCGTCGAAGGGTGCCTCACCCACAGAGTGATTCGAGGCCTGCGAAGAAACTCCAAGCGAATTGGCGCGCCGAGTCGCGTCGATCGTGGCATCCACGGCGCTTAGCTCCCCGAACTCCGCCCAGGTCGCTCGCGTACGCCCAGTGCACAGCACGTTCTCCAGGGCCCTGCTCACCCAGCTATCGCCCGTGCCGAGGGTTCGGCCCGAGAATACGCTGTACTTGGCGTGCTTGCTGCGCCCTTTCGGGTCAGCGTCAGGCAGCTGGTATCCGTTAAGGAAGAGCCCGTTGGTAGTGCCCGCGCGATTTGCTCGTTCAGCGCGTTTCCGGGCGGCGCGCGTGCGTAGGTCGCGGTCGGTTGAGCGTGGTTGATGCCAGGAATCGCAAGGCAGATCAGCATCCATATCCATCGAGGGCGTGGGCGATGATGCGTGCGCGGCCTTGCGAGTCAAACAGGTGGGAGCAAAAAGCTTGGCACCCGCAGCCGCGTACGGATCTGGCGCCAGATCCACAGTAGCAGCGCTGCGGCGACGGACTTCGCGAGGGCGCCGAGGAGGAACGGCTCCACGCCGCGTTCGAAGGCGTTGACGTAACCTATCGCTTGAGAAAGGTGCCACCATCCTGCCGCCAAGACAACCGTATGGGCGAGGAGGGCGCCGAGCAGCAGGGTGGCGAGGCCGGCGATGGACCGTCGCACTGGCCACAGGCCCATGACAGCGGCCGCGCCGACGAATCCCCACAGGTAGCCAGCCGTGGGGCCAGTAAGGCGCGCCCACCCTGCCCCATCGTCGGCGAAAACAGGTACTCCCGCGACACCTAAGCCGAGGTAGGCGAGCACGGCCAACACCCCGGCGAAGGGCCCGAACAGTCCACCGACCAGGAGCACTGCCAACGTCTGCAGCGTTTGCGGAATCGAGGTGCCGGGAAGGGAGAGCCGGATCTCGGCGCCGCCTGCGATGAGAGCGGCGCCGAGAGTTATCGAGATGACCAGGCCCAGGAGCGGGCCTAGCACGAGCCTACCGAGCATGCCGCTGCCCGCGATTAGGAGGCCTTCTTGCGCTCCTCGGCTTCGGCGATGATCGTCTCGGCGACGTTGTTCGGGCACGGCGCGTAGTGCGCGAACTCCATCGAGAATTGGCCACGCCCGGAGGTCATGGTGCGCAGATCACCAATGTAGCC
Organism: Pseudomonadota bacterium; assembly: GCA_039193195.1. NCBI lineage: Bacteria > Pseudomonadati > Pseudomonadota > Pseudomonadota bacterium. Next base: position 34,916 of record JBCCWS010000036.1, on the reverse strand, counting down.
GAACATCTCCGACAGGGGCACGTCAGCCTTCACGCGAACGCCGGTCGGGCCGGGCTCCTGGGACTTGATCATGCCGCGGCGACGGTTGAGGTCACCGATGACGTCACCCACGTGATCGTCCGGCGAGAACACGTCCACCTTCATGATCGGCTCCAGCAGCTGCGGGCCGGCCTTCGGCATGGACTGGCGATAGGCTGCCTTAGCCGCGATCTCGAAAGCGATCGCCGAGGAGTCCACCGGATGGTAGTTACCATCCATCAGCGTGACCTTCACGTCGAGCATCGGGTAACCGGCAAGCGGTCCCTTCTCAAGGCTGGAGTGGAAGCCCTTCTCGATCGCCGGCCAGAACTCCTTCGGCACGTTACCGCCCGTCACCTTGGACTCGAACTCGAAGCCCGTGCCGGTCTCGGCAGGCTCGATCGTGTAGTCGATCTTGCCGTACTGACCGGAACCACCGGTTTGCTTCTTGTGCGTGTAGCTATCGTCGATCGGCTTAGTGATGGTCTCGCGGTAGGCCACCTGCGGCTTACCGACGGTCACTTCCACGCCGTGCGTGCGCTTGAGGATGTCCACCTTAATGTCCAGGTGCAGCTCGCCCATGCCCTTCATGATGGTCTCGCCGGACTCCTCGTCCGTTTCAACGCGGAAGGAGGGGTCCTCGGCGATCATCTTGCCCAGCGCAATGCCCATCTTCTCGGCGCCGCCCTTGTCCTTCGGCGCCACGGCGATGGAGATCACCGGATCGGGGAACACCATGGGCTCTAGCGTCGCCGGGTTCTTCTGGTCCGCCAACGTGTGCCCGGTCTGCACGTTCTTCATGCCGATGATGGCGATGATGTCGCCAGCTTGGGCGCGATCGATGTCCTCACGCGAGTCGGCGTGCATCTCCACCATGCGACCGATGCGCTCGGTCTTGCCGGTGTAGGTGTTGAGGATCGTGTCGCCCTTGTTGATCGTGCCCGAGTAGACACGGGTAAAGGTCAGGGCGCCGTAGCGGTCGTCCATGATCTTGAATGCGAGCGCGCGCAGGGGGCGCTCGGGATCGACGAGCGCCAGCTCGCCAGTCTCGTTGCCTTCCAGGTCCACCTCCGGCTGGGGCTTCACTTCCGTCGGGCTCGGCAGGTAGTCCACCACGCCGTCCAGCACCAGCTGCACGCCCTTGTTCTTGAACGAGGAGCCGCAGAAGGTGGGGAAGAAGTCGAGGTTGATCGTGCCCTGGCGAATGCAACGCTTGAGCGTATCGACGTCCGGCTCTTCGCCTTCCAGGTAAGCGGACATCACGTCCTCGTCTACTTCGACGGCGGTCTCCACCAGCTTCTCGCGCCACTCCTCGACCTGGTCCTTCATGTCCTCCGGCACGTCCTGCAGCTCGTACTTGAGCGGGTCGCCCGAGTCATCCCATACCCACGCCTTGCGCGTCAGCAGATCGATGACGCCGGTGAAGTTATCTTCGATGCCGATCGGCAGGGTCATGACCAGCGGGTTGGCCGCCAGCACGTCTTCCACCTGCTTCACCACGCGGAAGAAGTCGGCGCCCACGCGGTCGAGCTTGTTCACATAGATGATACGGGAGACTTCCGAGTCATTGGCGTAGCGCCAGTTGGTCTCGGACTGGGGCTCCACGCCGCCGGAGCCGCAGAACACGCCCACGCCACCGTCAAGCACCTTCAGGGAGCGGTACACCTCGATGGTGAAGTCCACGTGCCCCGGGGTGTCGATGATGTTTAGGCGATGGTCATTCCAGAAACAGGTGGTGGCAGCGGACTGAATCGTGATGCCCCGCTCCTGCTCCTGCTCCATGAAGTCCGTCGTGGCCGCACCGTCATGCACCTCACCGATCTTGTGGATCTTCCCGGTGAGCTTGAGGATTCGCTCGGTGGTGGTGGTCTTACCGGCGTCCACGTGAGCGAAGATGCCGATGTTCCGATAGCGGGTGAGGTCTGTCATGGGTTTTTCTCTAATACGGTTAGCCGCCACGCTGTGAGAATCCTTTGGGTTCTCGCGTGTCGGTGTCGGGAGGCGGCCTTTGGTCCTGTCGGCCGGACGACGGCCCCGGGTGCTGGATGCGCCCAAGCCCCGGAGCGGGCGGTGGGTCATCCCTCGCGCGGGGCGAAGTTTAACGTCCCCGCGGTGGCTTGCAAGCAAAGCAGTTCCGCGCCGCTGGGCTAGACTGCCAGGAATGGGGGATGATTATGACGCAGCGCACGATCTGGCGTCGAACAGCGGTTGATTCAAGGGGCACCGACTCGGTACCCGGGAACGCTGCGCAGGTCGCGGCGAAGCGCGCGCGAATCGGGTAAAACCCAAGGCGCTAGGACGGTGTATGGGACCGCGTGTCGCAGGTGCGGCGCCATCCCCCTGATGGTCTCGTGGTAGCTGGTGTTCGACCAGCCTTTGCCGCAGACTGCCGCGGCTCGTCGACGCCCAGGAACCACAAGCAGAATGGCAAAACGCGAACTTGCGCGCGACGCGGGGCCCTTCGACTCCGCCGAATTGATCGAATCGGCCCGCCGTGAGGCTGGCGTCGATGACGCGTCGTACTTGGAGACGCCCGCCTTTCAGGCCCTGTGCGACGGGCTGACAGCCTCTTCTGATCAGCTCCACTTTATCGGCCGGCGCCGCGCGCAGCGGATGGTGCTCGAGACCCTGGTCAAACGCGTGCGGTTACGCGAGTTCAGCCGCCGCTACCCAGAGATCGCGGCGGAGCGGCTGGAGAAGCCGATCTTCCTCGTGGCGCCCTTCCGAACCGGCACTACGTTTCTGCACCGTCTCCTAGCGCAGGACACCAGCGCCCGTACACCCCGGCTGTGGGAAGCTCTGCAGGCGCCGCCGGCCGCGCCAGAGTATCGCGGTGAGCTGGCCTACTTCGAGGAGGACTACCGCGTAGAGCAGGCGCGCAAGTATATCGAGGCGCGGGAGAAGTTCACGCCGGAGTTGGCGACGATTCACCCGTCTGGCGTGGATGTGCCGGAGGAGTGTTTCGGCCTGCTCGAGACCGCGTTCATGTCGCATTCCTTCATCTTCTACGGTCCGTGCGGCGGCTACCTCGACTGGCTGGACACACGGCCGGCACGAGAATGGGTGCAGGCCTACGAGATCTACGCTGACCAGCTCCGCCTGCTCCAGTGGTGGTACCCGGGGGAGCGGTGGGTGCTCAAGACCCCCTTCCACATGTGGGCGGTGGACGCGATCTTGGCGGTCTTTCCCGACGCGCTGATCGTGCAGCAGCACCGGGATCCGGTGAAGTGCGTGGCGTCTTACTGCAGCCTGACCGCTGCCGCGCACGGTCCGATCATGACCAAGGTGGATCCAAACAAGGTCGGCGAGCTGGCCCTGCGCTACCTGCGCGACGCCCTTGCTCGTAACGTGGAGGCCCGGCGCCGCTCACCCGCCGATCGCTTTATCGATATCGACTACTCCGATCTCATGGCGGATCCGATGGCGTGTGTCGAACGCGTCTACGCTGCGGCTGATCTCGACCTAGCCACCGAGGCGCGGCAGGCTATGGAGCGTTATCTGGCCGAGGAGCGGGCAAGCCACCCCTCACGCCGCCACGCCTACTCGCTCGCGGACTACGGTCTGGACGAGGGTGCGGTTGCCGACGCCTTCGCCGAGTACGCCACCTTCGTGCGCTAGTGCAGGAGCGCCCATGACTGAAGAGGACTTCGCCACCGCCGACCTGTTCGACGATCACGGGGATCGCCTGCAGATTGCCCTTCCTGTGTTTCGCGATTTCGGTGGAAGGATCCGTTTCCACGGGCCGATCAGCACGGTGAAGGCGCTCGAGGACAACTCCCGCGTGCGCGAGGCGGTGAAGTCCCCTGGTGCAGGGCGTGTGTTGGTGGTCGATGGGGGCGGTTCCCTGCAGCGGGCGATGCTAGGCGACTTGCTGGCCGCGGATGCGGTCGCCAACGGCTGGGTGGGCGTGGTCATCCACGGGTGCATCCGCGATAGCGCAGCCATCGCCGGCATGTCGCTTGGCGTTAAGGCGCTAGGCGCTTGCCCCGCCAAGACCGACAAGCGGGGTGAGGGCTTGGTCGACGCCCCGGTTCGCTTCGCCGGGGTGACCTTCAGTCCAGGCCACTACCTCTATGCGGACGAGGACGGTGTCGTGGTGAGCGAAGGCGCCCTGCACTAGTTCCGTCGCCCCGATTCAGATCATCAGCGTGTTACACTGGTGGATCGCTACCGGGTCCCCGGTGCGGCGGGCGTGTCCTGCGAAGAAAACGTCCCCGATGCGAAAGTGGCGGAATTGGTAGACGCGCTGGATTTAGGTTCCAGTGGGGTAACCCGTGAGAGTTCGAGTCTCTCCTTTCGCACCATTCTCCAACCATCACCTCATTGAAGGAAACACAACTACCCATGCAGGTCTCTGTGGAAAGCACGGGCGATCTCGAACGCCGGATGCGCGTCGAAGTGCCCCCGGAAGACATCGAAAAGGAGATCGAGACGCGGCTCCGCTCCTACGGTAGGAACGCCAAGATCAAGGGCTTTCGTCCTGGCAAGGTACCGATGAAAGTCATCCGTCAGCAGTACGGATCGCAGGTGCGGGCCGAAGTGGTGAACGACCTGATGCGTTCGAGCTTCGCCGAGGCGGTCACCAAGGAGCAGCTGCGTCCGGCCGGCGGCCCGACGATCGAACCGGACGGCGAAGGGGAGGGCCTCGCCTACGTGGCCACCTTCGAGGTCTACCCGGAGATCGAACTGCATGGTCTGGAGAGTTTGGCGGTGGAGGGCGTCACCGCCACGGTCGAAGACGCCGATGTGGAACGCGTTCTGCAGAACCTGCGCGAGCAGCGCGCCGAGTGGAATGCGGTGGAGCGTAGCGCCGGCGAGGGCGATCGCCTAACGGTCAACTTCAAGGGCACGTTGGACGGTGAGGCCGTGGAGGGTGCTGAGGGCGAGGATCACACCTTCGTACTCGGCGGTGGTCAGATGCTAGATGGCTTCGAGGCGGGGCTTACGGGCGCTGCCGCAGGGGAGGACCGCAGCTTCCCTGTCGATTTCCCCGGGGACTATCGCGCTGAGGAACTTGCCGGCAAGACTCTGCAGTTCGAGGCGCAGGTCACGGAGGTGGCGGAGCAGTCCCTGCCCGAGATCGATGATGACTTCTGCCTCGCCTATGGCATCACGGAGGGCGGTGTCGAGACCTTGCGAAGTGACGTGCGCGACAACATGACGCGCGAGATGGAGAAGAAGAGTCGTGGTGACCTCAAGATGCGCCTCCTCGACGCGCTTGCGCTAGCAAACCCCGTGCAGGTGCCGCAGAGCCTCGTGCAGGAAGAAATCCAGCGCATGCTTGAAGACATGAAGGAGCGTCACCATCTCTCTGACGAGCAGCTGCCCGAGCCGGACAAGCTGCAGCCGCAAGCGCAAAAGCGGGTGCAGCTCGGGTTGCTGGTGAACGAGGTGATTCGCGCGAAGGAGCTGCGGGCAGACCCGGCGCGGGTCGAAGCGCGCCTGCAAGAGCTGGCAGCGGAGTACCCAGATGCTGACCAGGTCGTCCGCGCCTCGCGAGGGAACCCCGATATAATGCGCAGCATCGAGTCTTACGTGCTCGAAGAGCAGGTGGTCGATACGCTGTTGGAGACGGCCACAGTGAACGAGCGCACCGTGCCGTTCAACGAGTTGATGCAGGGTTAAACGACCCCGCCCTTAGGAGCAGAGGAAAAGCGAATGACACAAGGTGCTGGTGACGCGACGGCGCAGCTCGTACCCATCGTGGTCGAACAGACGGCCCGCGGTGAACGTTCCTACGATATTTTCTCCCGCCTGCTCAAGGATCGAGTGGTGTTTTGCATCGGTGGTGTCGAGGATCACATGGCCAACCTGATCGTGGCCCAGCTGCTGTTCCTCGAGAGCGAAAACCCGGATAAGGACATCCACCTGTACATCAACTCGCCGGGCGGCTCGGTGACCGCCGGCTTGTCGATTTACGACACGATGCAGTTCATCAAGCCCGATGTGAGCACGATCTGCCTCGGTCAGGCCGCTAGCATGGGGGCCCTGCTGCTCGCCGCTGGCGCCAATGGCAAGCGTTATTCACTGCCTCATTCTCGCGTCATGATTCACCAACCGAGCGCCGGCTTCAGCGGCCAGGCCTCGGACATCGATATCCACGCCCGGGAAGTGCTGACGCTCAAGGAGCGCCTCAACGCCATCATGGCGAAGCACACGGGGCAGCCGAAGGATCGAATCGAGCAGGACACGGACCGCGACAACTTCATGAGCAGTGCCGCGGCGCTAGATTACGGCATCGTGGATCGCGTACTGACAGACCGCTTTGAGCTGCCGACTGAGGAGAAGTCCTGAGGCAGCGCTGGGGCTGGGGCGGGGGACCCGTCGCAGGGGGCGAATTTGCCGCCTGGCGCGCGGTCATATTTCCCCAAGTGTGATCCAGTTCGGATGCTCGATACCGGACCGGGCCGGCAGCTTTGCCCGCCTGACCCGACGTGCTATATACACGGTGGCGGCCCCGCGTGTGCGGCCGCGACATCGGCAAGAGAGGTAGAAGATGGCGGACGACCGTGGCAAGAACGACGACGGCAAACTGCTGTACTGCTCGTTCTGCGGCAAGAGCCAGCACGAGGTGCGCAAGCTCATTGCCGGGCCTTCTGTCTTCGTGTGCGACGAGTGTGTCGAACTGTGCAACGACATCATCCGCGAGGAGATGGAGGAGCGCGGCGAAGCCAGCACGGACAAGTTGCCCACCCCGCACGAGATCAAGGCGGTCCTCGATGAGTATGTGATCGGCCAGCAGCGGGCCAAGAAGGTGCTTTCGGTAGCGGTGTACAACCACTACAAGCGCCTAGAGACCCGAATGAACGATCGCAGCAAAGACGAGATCGAGCTCTCCAAGAGCAACATCCTGCTGATCGGCCCGACGGGCTGCGGTAAGACGTTGCTAGCAGAAACGCTTGCTCGCCTGCTCAACGTGCCCTTTACGATCGCGGACGCGACCACGCTTACGGAGGCGGGCTACGTCGGCGAAGACGTCGAGAACATCATTCAAAAGCTTCTGCAGAAGTGTGACTACGACGTAGACAAGGCCCAGACGGGCATTGTGTACATCGACGAGATCGACAAGATCTCGCGCAAGTCCGACAACCCCTCGATCACTCGCGACGTCTCGGGCGAGGGCGTCCAGCAGGCGTTGCTGAAGCTGATCGAAGGGACGGTAGCCTCCGTGCCCCCGCAGGGCGGACGCAAGCACCCTCAGCAAGAGTTCCTGCAGGTCGACACCTCAAATATTTTGTTCATCTGCGGCGGTGCCTTCGCCGGCCTCGAGAAGGTCATCTTAAATCGCTCTGAGAAGAGCGGAATCGGCTTCGTTGCCAACGTGCGCAGCACAGACAGCGAGCGTCGCGTGGGCGAGCTCTTGCACGAGACCGAGCCAGAGGACTTGATCAAGTTTGGGCTGATCCCGGAGTTCGTGGGCCGCCTGCCGGTGGTCGCGACCCTGGAGGAGCTCGACGAAGACGCGCTCATATCGATTCTCGTCGAGCCCAAGAACGCGCTGGTCAAGCAGTACCGCAAGCTGTTCGAGATGGAAGGCGTAGAGCTTGAGTTCCGCGATGACGCCCTTCTCGCCGTAGCTCGCCGCGCGATGGAGCGTAAGACCGGCGCCCGCGGCCTGCGGACGATCCTCGAAAACGTCCTCCTCGACATCATGTACGACCTGCCCACCATGAACGACGTGAGCAAGTGCGTGGTGGACGAGGCCGTAGTGCTGGGCGAGACCAAGCCCTTCATCATCTACCAATCGGAAGATTCGCAGTCGACCTCCGCCCCGACGGGAACCGGTTCGTCGGCGAACCTCCGCTAGGTCTGCAAAATGTAAGGCCTGCTCTGGGAGCGGGCCTCGTTTCCGAAGGCGGGGGCCGGCACCCCGAGCTCCATGTTTTTGTTCGGTCGAGCAGCGGTGGGATTACCGCATCGACCCAAGTGTCACCAGGAGCGACCCCTTAAGTGTCATCCGAAGACGGATCCGAATTGCCTTACGAAAACCTTGACGACGTGCCGGTGCTGCCGCTACGCGACGTGGTGGTGTATCCGCACATGGTCATCCCGCTGTTCGTCGGTCGGGAGAAGTCCATCGAGGCACTCGATCGCGCCATGCAGTCGACCAAGCAGATCTTGCTGGTCGCTCAGCAGCAGGCGGACGTGGATGCGCCGACGCCCCAAGACCTCTACGAGGTTGGGACGCTCGCCAACATTCTGCAGCTGCTGAAGCTTCCCGACGGTACGGTCAAGGTGTTGGTGGAGGGACGCGACCGAGCCCGCATCGAAGAGATGCGCGTGGGCGAGATGTTCACGGCTAGCGTGACTGTCATCGAGGAGCACGGCGACTCGGATGCCCGTGAGACCACAGTCCTGAGCCGGGCGGTGATTTCTCAGTTCGAGCAGTACGTGAAGCTCAACAAGAAGGTGCCGCCGGAGATTCTGACGTCTCTGCAAGGCATCGAGCAGGCGGGCCGCCTAGCGGACACGATCGCCGCTCACATGGCGCTCAAGCTCGATATCAAACAGAAGATCCTCGAAGTGCCGGACGTTCGCGCGCGCCTCGAGCAGGTGCTGGCCTTGATCGAGGGCGAAATCGACGTACTGCAGATCGAGAAGCGCATCCGCGGGCGCGTTAAGCAGCAGATGGAGCGCAGTCAGCGCGAGTACTACCTCAACGAGCAGATGAAGGCGATCCAGAAAGAGCTCGGGGACATGGAAGATGCCCCCAATGAGCTGCAGGATCTGGAGAATCGTATCAACCGCTCGGGTATGCCGAAGGATGCTAGCGAGAAAGCCTTAGCCGAACTCGGTAAGCTGAAGCTCATGTCGCCCATGTCCGCGGAAGCCACCGTGGTGCGCAACTACATCGACTGGTTGCTCAAGGCCCCCTGGAAGAAGCGCTCGCGCATCAAGCGCGACCTGGCGGAGGCGGAACAGGTGCTCGAGTCCGATCACTACGGGCTGGAGAAAGTGAAGGAGCGGATCGTCGAGTACCTCGCTGTGCAGCAGCGGGTAAAGAAGCCGAAGGGACCCATTCTCTGCCTGGTGGGCCCACCCGGGGTGGGTAAGACATCCCTCGGCCAAAGCATCGCCCGGGCGACGAATCGCAAATTTGTGCGCATGTCTCTCGGGGGAGTGCGCGACGAGGCGGAGATCCGCGGCCATCGACGCACCTATATCGGCTCTTTGCCGGGCAAGATTCTGCAGAATCTCGCGAAGGTGGGAACGCGCAACCCACTTTTCCTCCTAGACGAGATCGACAAGATGTCCATGGACTTCCGAGGTGACCCATCGTCGGCCCTCCTCGAAGTGCTAGATCCGGAGCAGAACCACACCTTCGCCGATCATTACTTTGAGGTGGACTTCGATCTCTCCGAAGTGATGTTCGTTGCGACCGCGAACAGCCTCAACATCCCGGCACCACTACTTGATCGCATGGAGGTAATCCGCATCCCCGGTTACACGGAGGATGAGAAGCTCAACATTGCGTCGCGCTACCTGGTGCCCAAGCAGCTTGAGGCATCCGGCCTGCACTCGCGTGAGCTCGAGTTCTCCGATGCGACCCTGCGCGACATCATTCGCTATTACACGCGCGAAGCGGGCGTGCGCAACCTCGATCGAGAGATCTCCAAGGTGGCACGTAAGGTGGTTAAGCAGCTATTGCTCAAACCACGCAAGTCCGCGGTGAAGGTCAAGCCCGACTCTCTGGATGGCTACCTTGGCGTGCGTCGTTATCGCTATGGCAGCGCCGAAGAGAACGATCAGGTTGGGCAGGTTACCGGTCTTGCCTGGACCGAGGTGGGCGGTGAATTGCTCACGGTCGAGACGGCGGTCGTTCCAGGCAAAGGAAAGCTGACGCACACGGGTCAGCTCGGCGATGTCATGCAGGAGTCCGTGCAAGCTGCCCTCACGGTGGTGAGGTCTCGGGCAAAGGTGCTCAGCATCGAAGAGGACTTCCACCAAAAGGTCGACATGCACGTGCACGTGCCCGAGGGAGCAACGCCGAAGGATGGGCCCAGCGCCGGAGTTGCCATGTGTACGGCGCTCGTGTCGGCGCTAACGGGGGTAGCGGTCAAGGCCACCGTTGCCATGACCGGCGAGATCACCCTGCGCGGTGAAGTGCTGCCGATCGGTGGCCTCAAGGAGAAGCTCCTGGCGGCTCACCGTGGAGGCATCACGGTGGTGCTGATTCCCGAAGAGAACCGAAAGGATCTCGCGGACATTCCAAAGAACATCACCGACAAGCTCGACATCCATCCGGTGCGTTGGATCGACGAGGTGTTGGACGTCGCTCTCGTGCACCATCCGGGCACGACGGCGGCGAGTGACCCTAAGTCGGGTGCGGTTAAGAGCTCATCCCGCAAGCGTAAGGATCCGGCCGCGGGAGGCCCTGCACGGCCCCATTAGAGGTCACCGTTTAGGGTGTGAACGCGGGCTTTCCATCCATGGGGGCATGCCGTACACTACGCCGCTCGGTTGCACTGGGTAACGCAGTGTAGCCCGCCTAAGAGGGCGGTCTGATCCAGTCCCTGGGTGCTTAGCTCAGTTGGGAGAGCATCGCCCTTACAAGGCGAGGGTCGGGGGTTCAAGTCCCTCAGCACCCACCATCGTTGCAACTCAGGAGTGGTAGTTCAGCTGGTTAGAATACCGGCCTGTCACGCCGGGGGTCGCGGGTTCGAGTCCCGTCCACTCCGCCAATGCTAAGGCCCGTGAGTCCCACACTCACGGGCCTTTTTCTATTCGGTCGGCAGAAGCTGGGTGCTTTCAATGGATTGCGTAGCTGCCGGATCTCTTTACAGCCGGCGAGTGATGAGGGCAGTGATTTCAGAAAATTCTTTTAAAAACAATCAGCTGTCGACTTGGCATGAAGTCTGCTAGGGATAAGCTGGTTTCGAATCACGCCGGAAGCGCCGCAAGAGCGCCATTGGAGGCACCAAGATGATCAGGACTATCGCAAAACTCGCTGTGATCGGCGTTTCGCTCTTAGGGGCGAGCGCCCACGCGGCGCTCCTAGAATACGGCTTTGCTGACGGCATGGGGAACCGTGAGGCCTCGGGCCCGTTGACCTACTCCAGCAATGGCGTCGATGTCACTATCCTGGGCTCTCGCGGCGGCGTTGAGCAAGCCATTCACATCAATGGCGACACTGGCCTGGGCGTGGCGGGCAACGCCGATGCCGAGGGCAACCGTATAGGCGTGGGCGAGGGCTTGGTGCTCTCCTTCTCGCCGGCGCCGGTGACCCTGCTACGCGTGATCACCTTCGACACGATCGACAACAACGAGCCAGTGGCCTTCGCCCTGTTCGTCGACGGTGTGATCGCGGGGACCTTCAACATCACCCCCGACCTGGAGCTGTTTCAGTCGGTGGATGTGAGCGGCTTTGGGACACGAGGCAGCGTCTTTACGATCCAGGGCCTCGCGGGCAGCGAAGGGTTCCGCGTGGCCGGCATTCGCGCCCAGGTTCCCGAGCCTGGCCTGCTCGCTTTGTTCGGTCTCGGCCTGTTGGCCATGGGCGCTGCGCGCCGCCGCGCAGCCTAGCGGGTATCTCCTGCTGGCGGGCGCCTACCCGCCAGCGGAGCGCTTCTCGACACTGCCTCGGTGCTTTCGTGCCGGGGCAGTGTTGCTTTCAGGACCCGTGGGTCGCTCGACTAGCGGGTCGATCGTGAGTGGTCTATGGCGCCCAGCGCGGCGTTGGTGTAGGTTGCCGGTCTTCCCCGTGACCACGGCGCGGGTCAGTACCCCCAAAAATCCAGTCTAACCAGTTGAATCCGTAACGCTATGCTCCAACAGCTTCGCGAGTACGCCACGGGGCCCGTGGCATTCATTTTGCTCGGTACCATCGCCCTGTCCTTCGTCTTCTTCGGCATCGACTTCGGCGCGGCAGGCGCGAATGTCGCCATGCGTGTGAACGGTGAGGAGATCCCGCGGCAGCAGGTCGAGGCGCTCGTGCGCCAAAACGTGAACCGAATTGCACAGAGCTCCCAGGGCGCCCTGACGCCAGAGCTAGAGCGGTTGGTGCGCACGAACTCCATCAGCTTACTAGTGAACCAGACTCTTGTAGAGCAGGCCGCACAGCGCCTCGGCTACAGGGTGAGCGATTCGCAGGTTGCCGAGGAGATCCGTTCGGTACCGGACTTCCAGCTCGACGGTGAGTTCGACCGACAGCTTTACCTCGATGCGCTAGCCGCCAACAACCGTACGGCGAGCAGCTTCGAGGCGCAGGTGCGCCAAGACATCGAGCGACGACAGATTCTAGCCTCCCTCGAACAGACTTCCTTCGTGACCACGGCTGAGGTGCAGCAGCGCGTGGCCCTGACCAATCAGACCCGCACGATCGATTACGTCCAGATTCCCGTAGGCTCGCGCGATGGGATCGAGGTGACCGAGCAGGAGATTCAAACCCGATACGAGGAATTCGCCGACGTCTACACGCAGGCCGAGACGGTAGAGGTGCAGTACGTAGAGCTGCTGCTCGCCGACGTCGCTCAGTCGATCGAGATCGATGAAGCAGAGCTGCTTGAGGCTTACGAAGCGGACAAGGAGGTCCGGTACCTCACCCCTGAGGAGCGCAGCGTTAGCTACATTCTGGTGGAGGGAACGGACGAACGTTCGCCGGTTGAGGCCCGTGAGTTGGCAGCCGAGCTCGTGACGCAACTCGAGGGCGGCGCCGACTTCGCGGAGCTTGCCGCCGCCCAGGCGGAAGATGCTTCGATCGTAAGTGGCGATCTCGGTTGGGTCAGTCCAAGGGGCCTCGACGAGGCGCTGAGTGAAGCTGCCTTCGCGACCGACGCTGGCGCGGTGACAGGTCCGGTGCAGACTAGCTTCGGTTGGCACGTGCTCAAGGTGAACGATGTCCGCGGTGGCGACTTGACGCCCTTCGAAGAGGTGCGAGAGCAGATCCTGACGAGCCTACGCGAGGCACGGGCCGAGGGCCTGTTCATCGATCGCGGCGATGAACTCGCCGAGCTGATCTTCCAGAACGCCGGCAGTCTTGAGCCCGCGGCCGAGGCGCTCGAGTTAGAGCTGAAGACAGTGGCCGGCGTCAGTGAGATCGCGGGCGCTGCCGTTGCCGCCAACTCGGATGTGCGACAAGCCATCTTCTCCGCGCCCGTACTGGAAGACGGTCTGAACAGCGACGTGATCGAACTGAAGTTCGGGCACCTCGCGGCGGTGCGCGTGATCGATCGCACGCCTGCGAGTCTGCGGCCACTGGACGACGTTCGCGACAGCATCGTGTCCGTGCTCTCCTCTCAGAAGGCTCAGGAGGCCACGGTGGCGCTTGGGCAGGAGGTCGAGGAGCGGGTGCGCGATGGCGAGTCGCTGGAGACGCTCGTGGAGGAGCTAGAATCCGTGCAAGCACCGGCGCTCGCGGTCGACATCACGCGTCGCTCTCGCGACGTGCCGTCGCAGCTGGTCAACGAGGTGTTCGCTCAGCCCGAGCCGGCCGAGGGTGGCGAGCCGGTGGTCGGCGGTATCGCACTGTATGGCGGCAACTACGCGATTTATCGCCTCACGGGCGTGAAGGATGGCGAGCTGTCGGCCGAGGAGGGTGCCAGCTTGCGCGCACAGCTTACCCGCGAGGCAGCGACCCAGGAGTTCGAGGTGTTCGTGGAGTCACTGCGCGACCAGGCGGACATCTTCGTGGCCCGCGACTATCAGGACGGGGTCACTCCCTAGCACATCGCGCCTGAGGGTCGGTCGCGCATGACGACACGACCGACCTGATCACTTCGTTAGTCGTCCATCATCATGGCGACGGTGCTGTAGCCCCCGTCGACGTATAGGATTTCGCCCGTCACGCCGGCCGCCATATCCGAAAGCAGGAAGGTAGCGGCATTGCCGACGTCCTCGATCGTGACGTTGCGTCGTAGGGGCGTGTGCGAGGAGACGTGCGTGAGCATCTTGCGGAAGCCACCGATACCCGCCGCCGCGAGCGTTTTGATCGGCCCCGCCGAGACACCGTTGACTCGGATGCCCCTAGCCCCGAGGTCCGCGGCCAGAAACCGTACGTTGGCTTCCAAGCTGGCCTTCGCAAGACCCATCACGTTGTAGTTGGGCACCGCGCGCACGGCGCCGAGGTAGCTCAGGGTCACCACGCTGCCACCCTGCTCGCTCATCATAGGAAGAGCGCCATTTACCAGGGCAGTCAGGGAGTAGCTGGAGATGTCGTGGGCGATTCGAAAGCCCTCGCGTGAGGTCTGCTCGGCGAAGCTGCCCTGGAGCTCTTCCTTCGGCGCAAACGCTACCGAGTGTACCAGCGAGTCGAGACGGTCCCAGTGCTGGCCGAGTTCGGCGAACACCTGGTCGATTTGTTCGTCGTGCGAAACGTCCAAGGGAAAGCACAGGGTCGACCCGAGCGCCTGCGCCATTTTGCGCACACGCGGTTCGAGCTTGTCGTTCTGGAACGTGAAGGCGAGTTCCGCGCCCTGCTCGTGCAGCGCCCGGGCGATGCCGAAGGCGATGGAGCGTTCGGAGGCGAGCCCTACGACCAGGGCCCGTTTTCCTTCCATCATGGCCATGTGATTCCTCAGGTGTACTGCAAGGGAAAGCGCGCAGTATGGCGTGCCCGATGCCGGTGCCGCCAGCCTACGCGCCTGCGCGCGACTTGCTATGCTCGTACTCTCGATCAAGTCACCGGGATCCCGAGGGGTCCGCAGGAGAGAATGTGAGCAACCCGCAACAGTGGCTCGAAAGCCCCCTCGGCCAAGCGATGCTGGAGCAGGAGTGTGCGCTGACGGCGGAAGTGTTGGGGCGCATGTTCGGCCTGCAGCTTGTGCAGCTCGGGCAGTGGGGCCCCTCTGGCGCGTTGATCGAACAGGCCCGAACCGCGTACGCCAGCGTAATCGCATCACGCGAGGAGGAGGACACGGTCGCCCTACACAGTGATCCCGCGCAGCTGGCGTTAGCGCCGACCAGCGTGGACGTCGTCGTGTTGCCGCACACGTTGGAGCTGCACGATTCGCCCCATCAGGTGCTGCGTGAAGCGGAACGGGTGCTGGTCGGTGAGGGCCGCCTTGTCGTGTTGGGCTTCAATCCCTTGAGTCTGTGGGGGGCGCGGCACATTCTCACCCGCCGCCGATTCCTTGCAGGAGCTCAGCGCCTGGTGGCGGAGCATCGCTTGAGTGACTGGCTCAAGCTGCTCGGGTTCGAGATCGAACGGGTGGCTTGGCACAGCTATCGTTTGCCCGTGCACAACGTGGTGCCGAGTGGCGAGGGACGCCTCGAACGACAGCGCCCCGCCCTGCGGCCGAGCATGTTGGCGGGTGGCTACCTGCTGACGGCGCGAAAGCGAGTCTACTCGATGACCCCTGTGCGGCCCGTGCTGGTCCCCAAGAAGGCCGTCATTGGCGGGCTGGTGAGCTCGATTCCGCGTCAGGGCGTTGCCGCACTCGATAAGCCGCCGAGCGAGCCTCGCCGTTGAACGCAGTCGTCGACGCAGACGTCGAGATCTACACCGATGGCGCCTGCAGCGGCAATCCCGGCCCTGGCGGATGGGGTGCGCTGCTCACCGCCCGCAACGGCACCACACGAGAGCTCTCCGGAGCGGAGCCAGAAACGACCAACAACCGCATGGAGCTGCTCGCCGCCATCCGCGCCCTGGAGGCGCTGAAGCGACCCTGCCGTGTGGTGCTGCACACGGACTCCACTTACGTGCGCCAGGGAATTACGGAGTGGATAGCGAACTGGAAGCGACGCGGTTGGCTCACGGCAGCGAAGAAACCGGTCAAGAACCAGGATCTGTGGCAACTGCTCGACGCCGCCATGGCCCCCCACGAGGTGGACTGGCGCTGGGTTAAGGGCCACGCGGGGGTGCCCGGCAACGAGCGGGCTGACACGCTCGCGCGTGAGGCGATCGGGTCCCTTCGCCAGCCCTGAAGGCCACTAAGCTGCGGCGTAGCGATCCGCGACCCAACGCACGTGCTCGGGTGTGGTGACTGGGCTACACTCCACTTGTCTTAACTCCACGAATACTCGGCGCGCGGGATGCTGCCGGAAAGGTATGTTCTTTGCGTCAGATCGTCCTCGACACGGAGACAACCGGTCTCGAGCCCGAGCAGGGGCACCAGATCATCGAGATCGGCTGCGTGGAGCTGGTCGACCGTCGGCGCAGTGGCCGTACCTTCCACCGGTACTTACGGCCGGATCGGGAGATCGACCGGGCCGCCGTCGACGTGCATGGCATCGATGCGGCCTTCCTCGCGGATAAGCCCCGCTTCGCTGAGGTGGCGAGCGAGTTTTTGGAGTTCGTCCGCGGTGCTGAACTGATCATTCACAACGCAGACTTCGATATCGGATTTCTGGACGCGGAGTTTGCGCGCCTGGATGGAGGGCACGCGCCCCTGCGCGAGCTTTGTCCCGTGCGAGACACGCTGCTGCTGGCGCGACGGCTGCACCCGGGCCAGCGCGCCAGCCTAGATGCTCTGTGCGGTCGCTACGGCATCGATAATTCCCGACGGGAACTGCACGGTGCCCTGCTAGACGCGCAGATCCTGCTCGACGTTTATCTCGCGATGACGGGCGGGCAGGTTGCCCTTTCCCTCGACGCCAATGACGGCAGCGGAGCGAGCGCCGGGAGTGCGCGACGACGAATCGATCGATCGGCGATCACCCTCGTGGTGCGCCGGGCGACTGAGCAAGAACGTCAGGCGCACGAGCTTCGACTCGACGGCCTGGAGAGTAGATGCGGCAGTGCCAGTGTTTGGCGACGGTTGGAAGGAAAGCTCGATGGCGAACTCGATCACGGCGGAACTCTGGGATAACTTCCTCGGCAATTCGCCGGGTTGGTACAAGAAGGCGATCGTTGGATTCCTGATTCTCAATCCGATCGTCTTCCAGATCAATCACGGTCTGGCCGGCTGGCTGCTGGTCGGCGAGTTCATCTTCACCTTGGCGATGGCCCTGCGCTGCTACCCGCTGCAGCCTGGTGGGCTGCTGGCGGTGGAAGCTGTCGTCATCGGTATGACGTCTGCGCACACCGTCTACGAGGAGACGGTGACCAACTTTCCCGTCATCCTGCTGCTAATCTTCATGGTGGCGGGCATCTACTTTTTGCGTGAGCTGCTGCTGTTCATCTTCACGAAGTTGGTGTTGGGCCTGAAGGGCAAGAAGCCCCTATCGCTGGTCTTTTTGGTGGTGGCGGCCGTACTCTCGGCGTTCCTCGATGCGCTTACCGTAACCGCGGTGGTGATTACCGTTGCCCTAGGCTTCCACGCGGTCTACCACAAGGTAGCCTCGGGTAAGCACTTCCACAGCGACGACCACGACCACACGGCCGATCACGATGTGGGTGACAACCACCGCGCGGATCTCGACCAGTTTCGCGCCTTCCTTCGCCAGCTGGTCATGCACGCCGCGGTGGGCACGGCGCTTGGCGGTGTGGCGACTCAGGTGGGAGAGCCGCAAAACCTGCTCATCGCCAAGAAACTCGATTGGAACTTCATCGAGTTCTACCTGGCTGTGGCTTATGTCTCGATTCCCGTACTGATCGCTGGGATGTTCGTTTGCTGGGGGGTGGAGCATTTCCGCATCGCCGGATACGGCGCCACCTTGCCCAGCAATGTGCGCCGCGTGTTGGAGGAGTACGATGCTGAAGAGACTCGCAAGCGCACGCCCAGTGATGTTGCCGTGCTCTGGGTGCAGGGCGCCACCGTGTTGTTCTTAGTCATCGGGCTTGCCCTGCACCTAGCGGAAGTGGGCCTGATCGGACTCACCGTGATCGTGCTAGCCACGGCGTTCACAGGGGTCATTCAGGAGTCGCGCATCGGCCACGCGTTCGAGGAGGCACTGCCCTTTACGGCTCTGTTGGTGGTGTTCTTCGCCATCGTCGGCGTGATCCACGATCAGCACTTGTTTGAGCCCGTCATCGAGTGGGTGCTGCATCAGCCGATCGACAGTCAGGCGCCCCTGTTCTTCATCGCCAACGGCGTGTTGTCTATGGTGAGTGACAACGTCTTCGTGGCGACCGTGTACATCTCCGAGGTAGAGGCGGCGTTCAAGGCGGGTGAGATCAGCCGCGAGCACTACGAGACCTTGGCGGTGGCGATCAACACCGGTACGAACATTCCGAGTGTCGCCACGCCGAACGGGCAGGCGGCCTTCCTGTTCCTGCTGACCTCGGCCCTGGCTCCGCTCCTGCGCCTGTCCTACATGAAGATGGTGCAGCTGGCCCTGCCGTACACGATCGTTCTCTCCATCGTCGCCTTGATCGCCGTGATTTTGGGCTAGACACCACCGCTCCTCGCCCCCGATCGCCGGTGATCGGGGGTCGAAATGGCCCAATCGGGCCTTTGTGAGCATCGCCGCCGACGTTGCGGCTCGGGTGCGGTATATTCCGGCGCCTGTACCATCCCGACCGTCGTGAGGTGTCGAAAGTGGAAGCTGCTAGCGCTGAGGAACCTGCCGCGCTAACTCAACTGAAGGATCTTCGGGTCGCCGTGATCGGTCTGGGCTACGTGGGCCTGCCGCTCGCTGTGGCCTTCGGACGCCAGGTGCCGACGGTCGGCTTCGATATCAATGCCCAGCGGGTCGACGAGCTGCGCGGCGGGCACGACCGTACGCTCGAGGTGGACGCGGACGAGCTGGCCGAGGCGGAGCATCTCAGCTACAGCGCAGACCTCGAGGCGCTGCGCGCGTGCAACGTCTTCATCGCCACCGTACCGACCCCGATCGACGGCAACAAGCGGCCGGACCTAACGCCGCTGATCCTCGCCAGTCAGACCATCGGTAAGGTGCTCAGCCGGGGCGACGTGGCGATCTACGAGTCCACGGTGTATCCCGGGGCCACCGAGGAGGTCTGCGTGCCGGTGCTGGAGCAGATGTCCGGTCTGCGCTACAACCACGACTTCTACGCAGGCTACAGCCCAGAGCGCATTAATCCCGGGGACCGCCAGCACCGCATCAACAACATCGTCAAGGTCACGGCTGGATCCACGCAAGAGGTGGCCTCCCTGGTCGATCAGCTGTACGGGTTGATCATCGACGCGGGCACCTACCAGGCGAGCAGCATCCGCGTGGCTGAGGCCGCGAAGGTGATCGAGAACACCCAGCGAGACGTGAACATTGCCCTGATCAACGAGCTTGCGCTCATCTTCAACCGCCTCGGTCTCGATACGGAGGAGGTGCTCAAGGCGGCCGGTACTAAGTGGAACTTCCTCCCCTTCCGCCCTGGATTGGTCGGCGGGCACTGCATCGGCGTCGACCCCTACTACTTGACGCATAAGTGTCAGGAAGTCGGCTACCACCCCGAGATGATCCTCGCCGGGCGCCGGATCAATGACAACATGGGCCTGTACGTTGCAGGTGAGCTGACTCGCCTGATGATGCGCAAGCGCCTGCACGTGACCGGCTCGCGTATCTTGATCATGGGTCTCGCCTTCAAGGAGAACTGCCCGGATGTGCGCAACACGCGGGTGGTGGATGTGATGCGCGAGCTGGAGTCTTACGGGGCGACGGTGGACGTGCATGACCCGTGGGTGGATGCGGCCGAGGTCGAACACGAGTATGGCCTGACCCCAGTTAAAGCGCTGGAATCTCAAGCCTACGACGCCATCGTAGTGGCGGTCGCCCATCGGCAATTCCAGGAGATGGGCATCGAGGCGATCCGTGCCCTTGGTAAGCCCAATCACGTGCTCTACGACATCAAATACGCTTTGCCTGCCGAGCAGGTGGACGGTCGGCTCTGAGCCCGCGTCCAGGTGACAACCGAACGAGAGAAGGGACGCGCATGAAGATCATGGTAACCGGAGCTGCAGGCTTCATCGGGTTCCACACGAGCAAGCGCTTGCTCGAGCGCGGGGACGAGGTGGTAGGCGTTGATAATGTCAACGACTACTACGACCCAAGCTTGAAAAAGGCACGCCTCGCTCAATTGACCGAGCACGGCAACTTCCGCTTTGAACGCTTGGCGCTCGAAGATCGTGACGGCATGGCCAAGCTGTTCGCGAGCGCCGGCGTCGAGCGCGTTATCCACCTAGCAGCGCAAGCAGGCGTGCGCTACTCACTGGAAAACCCCCATGCCTACATCGACAGCAACGTGGTGGGTACCACCAACATCCTGGAAGGCTGTCGTCACAACGGGGTAGAGCACCTGGTCTACGCATCTTCCAGCTCCGTATACGGCGCCAACGAGACGCAGCCATTCTCGATCCATCACAACGTGGACCACCCGCTCTCCCTCTACGCGGCGACAAAGAAGGCCAACGAGCTGATGGCGCATACCTACGCCCATCTGTACGGTCTGCCCGTCTCCGGCCTGCGCTTCTTTACCGTGTACGGCCCCTGGGGACGGCCCGACATGGCCCTGTTCCTTTTCACTCGCAACATCTTCGCCGGCCAGCCTATCGATGTGTTCAATCATGGCCACCACCGCCGCGACTTCACCTACATCGACGACATCGTGGAGGGAGTGATTCGGGTGATGGACCGGGTGGCGACGCCGAATCAAGCGTGGCGCGGGACTGAGCCCGATCCTGGCACGTCCTCAGCGCCCTATCGCTTATACAACATCGGCAACAACTCGCCGGTAGAGTTGATGCGCTACATCGAAGTGATCGAGGAGTGCATTGGGCGTAAGTCGCAGAAGAACTTCCTGCCGAAGCAACCGGGGGATGTGCCGTCGACCTCAGCGGACATCGAGGACCTTGCAGCAGATGTGGGCTACCGACCGTCCACGCCCGTTGAAGTGGGCGTCGCCCGTTTTATCGAGTGGTATCGCGCCTACTACGGCGTCTAATACGCGGCAGGACGCGCCGGCAGACTGTCCACTACGCCCAAGCCTGCGCGTGCGGTGTCGTTGCTTCCCCGCGCATCGCTACGTAATATCCCCCGGGTTTATCGGCAGGTGCCCGCTGTAATGCGGTTCCCTCTCTTAGGGGCGCAAGGAACAGGTTGACCTCGCCGCGACGTTTCTAGAGCCCTTGGAACGACACTAGCGCAATGCTCGAGCCAACCCCCGGATCAGCGAACTCACGTCGCCGCGCTACCTCCTTGCTGTTGGCGGGCTCCACCTTGCTGCTCTCGATTCTGCTCCCTTGGGCAAGTGTGGCTCAGTCGGTCTCGCAGGCGCAGGTGCAACGGCTAATGCAGCTGCCGCCCGCCGAGCGCGAGCGGTTGATGCGCTCACTAGGCTTATCGCCCGCGGATCTTGCCGCCCTCATCCCCGGGGGCGTTGCCCTAGAGTCGGAGGCTGGCAGCACCAGCGACGCCCTCGATGGAGCGAACCCATTGCTTGGCGAGCCCCGAGCGCAAGAGGAGCTGACGCCCGCTGCCGAAGATACCCTCGAGCCGGAGTCCACGCTGCTGATCGGGTTTGCGCCCGTCGACCCACGAACCATAGACCCAGGCAACACGGACGAGGACGTCGATTTGCTGCCGGGGTTCCTGATGGAACTCGTCGGACAGCGCCGCTACGAGCTGGATCGCTACGGTGTGCTCCACCTGCAGCGCGTGTTCCACATCGAGTTGGCGGGACTTACGGCTAAGCAGGCGGCGATGCGGATCCAGGCTGAACCGGGCTTAGACGCCTTCGTGGTCTTCGTTGAGCTTCTGCCGTTGAAACGTACGGGAACGGACGCGCTCGCGCTCTACGGCAGCGACTTCCTGTCCCGGGCCGATACGCTGTTATTCGACCCTGCTGCCACGGCTGTACCGGGCAACTACGTCGTCGGGCCCTCCGATGTGTTGCTAGTTAGCTTCTACGGCGCGGACAGCCAGAGCTTCGAGCTTACCGTCGATCGAGAGGGCCGAGTCGTGCTTCCGCAGATCGGGCCGGTTACCGTGGCTGGGCTTCCCTTGGACGATGTGCGTGATGAGATCCGCACGCGGGTCGCCGAGCAGATGATCGGCATCAACACCACGGTAACCATCAAGCGCCTGCGGGCGATCCAGGTACTCGTGACTGGCGATGTGAAAGGCCACGGCGTCATCACCGTCGACAGCCTCACGACCATCGCCAACGCACTGCTCCTAAGTGGTGGCGTAGAGGACAACGGTTCCCTGCGTCGCGTGCAGCTCAAGCGCGATGGACGCGTGGTCACCACGCTCGACCTCTACGACCTGCTCCTCAGGGGCGATACGCGGGACAACCAGCGTCTGCGAAGCGGGGACGTGGTCTTCGTGCCACCGATTGGCCCCGTGGCAGGAGTGGAGGGGGCGATCAATCGTCCGGCACGCTACGAGCTGCGTGGCGAGACCACCGTCGAGCAGTTGCTGGCGCTCGCGGGCGGAGCGAGCGCTGAGGCGCAGCTCGGCAACGCGCGTCTGGAGCGCATACTGCCCAGCGGCGGACGTACGGTGATCGACATCGACCTGAGCCGCGATTCGGATCGACGTCTGACCGTGCGCAACGGCGATGTGCTGCGGGTGATACCGGCCCAGAGCCTTGCGCGCGGCGTGGTTTCCTTGCAAGGGCACGTGCGCGAGCCGCGCGAGTTCCAGTGGCGTGACGGCATGCGCCTAACAGATTTGATCACATCGGCAGCTGACCTGCGCGAGTTCGCGGATACCAACTACATCTTGATCCGTCGCCTGGACGAAATGGGGCAGCTCTCGGTAGCCACCGCCGATCTGCGCCAGGCGCTGGTGGCGCCCAGGAGCGCTGAGAATCCGTTGCTGCGGCCTGGCGATCACGTCACCGTATTCCAGCTCAACCGCGATCGATCCGGGGTGATCGGGCCCTTGCTCAAGGCACTGGACGATCAGGGCCAGTTCGGTACACCGTTGGCGGTGGCGGTGGTGGTCGGTGAGGTCCGCGTCTCAGGGCGCTACCCCATCGTTCCCGGAATGCGCATCAGCGATTTGCTGCGCGCTGCGGGCGGCCTCGGCGAGAACGCATTCACCAGCGCCGCGGTGTTGACGCGTCGAATCATCGTGCCGGGACAGGATGCGGATACGCAGTTTCTCTCGGTCGATCTCGATCGCGTGCTGGCGGGCGATGAGCAGGCGGATCTGATTTTGCAGGCGCGTGACCATCTCCTAGTCAAGACGGTGCCCGAGATCGCCAATGCCGATAAGGTGACCTTGAGCGGTGAGGTGCGCTTTCCAGGTACCTACCCCGTAGCACGAGGAGAGACTCTCGCCGACCTCGTCGAGCGTGCCGGTGGACTCACGGACTACGCCTTCGCCGCCGGCGCTACGTTCACGCGGGTCGGGCTACGCCAGCGCGAGCAGGAACGCTTGCAACAACTCGCCCGGCGCCTCGAGTCGGATCTCGCAGTGGCTGCGGTGCAAGGTGCTCAGTCACCGGCAGGTGGTGGGAACGCTGGGGAAGCTCTGCGACTAGGTCAGGAGTTGCTTGAGCAAATTCGCGAGACCCCTGCGGTCGGGCGCCTGGTGATCGACCTAGAGCGCCTGGTCAGCGAGGGGCATGGGTCGCCCGCCGATCTCGTGCTTCGCGACGGGGACCAGCTGATGGTGCCCGAGCTGTCTCAGGAGGTGACCGTCATCGGCCAGGTGCAGTTCCCTGGTTCGCATCTGTACGATCCGCAGAAGGTGCTCGAGGAGTATCTGGACAAGGCCGGCAATACCACCAAACAGGCCGATCGCAAGCGAATCTACGTGGTGCGAGCGAATGGCGAAGTGGTCACCTCGAAGAACTCGCGCTGGTTCCGGGGGGACCAGATTCCGATCTCCTACGGCGATACTATCGTGGTGCCGCTGGATGCCGATCGCATGCGACCGCTAGCCCTTTGGAGCACGATCTCCAGCGTGCTTTACCAACTCGGCCTTTCCGCAGCCACCGCACGGGCAGTGGGCGTCTTCTAGAACCACCGATTTACCCTCCCGCTAGCCGTGACCGTCGATGGCGGCTAAGAGTTCGGCAGTCTTCGCGCGCATCAGATCTTCATTCCCGCGGCTCTCCACGTTGAGCCGCAACAGCGGCTCCGTGTTGCTGGCACGCAGGTTGAAGCGCCAGTCGTCGAAGGCGAGGCTTAGCCCATCCACGGATTCCTCGCTCACGGCTGCATCGCGGTAGCGCTCACCGATGGCGGCGATGACGGCGGTGGCGTCGCTGACGCGGCGGTTTATTTCGCCGCTAGCAGGGAATTTAGCGATCCGTTCGTCCACCAAGGCGGCGAGGGGTTGGCCCGTGTGCCCCATGATTTCAGCGATCAGCAGCCACGGGATCATGCCGCTGTCCGCGTAGGCGAAGTTGCGGAAGTAATGGTGGGCACTCATTTCACCGCCGTAGACCGCGTCCTCGCTCCGCATACGTTCCTTGATGAAAGCGTGACCGGCCTTTGTTTGCACGGCCGTGCCGCCGGCGCTGTTCACCACATCCACCGTATTCCATACAAGTCGGGGATCGTGCACGATGCGGGCCCCGGAATCCTTGGCCAGGAAGGCGCTCGCCAGCAGGCCCACGATGTAGTACCCCTCGATGAAGCGGCCCTTGTGGTCGAAAGCAAAACAGCGATCGAAATCGCCGTCCCAGGCGAGACCGAGGTCAGCGCCCGCGTCGAGGATTGCCTCGGTGGTGGGTGCTCGGTTGTCCGGCAGTAGTGGGTTGGGCACGCCATTCGGAAAGCTCCCGTCAGGCGCGTAGTGCAGCTTGATGAACTCGAACGGCAGCAGGGGTTCGAGGGCGTCGAGGACAGCCCCTGCCGTACCGTTGCCCGGGTTGACGACGATCTTCAGGGGCGGCAGCCGTTCGAGGTTCACGTAGGTGAGCAGGTGTTGGATGTAGGCGTCGCGGGAATCGTAGGGCTTGCGTGTACCTGGCGTATTGGCGGCGGCTGGGAACTCGCCGGCCTCTGCGAGGCGACGGATATCCTCCAGTCCCGTGTCTCGGCTGAGTGGGCGGGCGCCCTCACGCACGAGCTTCATGCCGTTGTAGTCTGGGGGGTTGTGGCTGGCGGTGACCATGACGCCGCCGTCGAAGCCACCGTTGAAGCAGGCGAAGTAGATCTCCTCCGTACCGCACAGGCCGATATCGCTAACCGCCACACCGCCCTCGTTGAGCCCGCGCGCGAGGGCGTCCGAGAGGGCGTCACTGGAGCTGCGCATGTCGCGACCGATCACCACAGACTGAGGGCTCAGGTGGGCCGCGAACGCCCGACCGATGCGCCAGGCGATGTCCTCATCCAGCGCGCCGGGGACCTGACCGCGGATGTCGTAGGCCTTGAAGCAGTCGATCTGCCGGTGCATGGCTATCGGGCCCGTCCGTAGTTGTCCTGGAAACGCACGATGTCGTCTTCTCCGAGGTAGCTACCGGACTGCACCTCGATCAGCTCCAGGGGCAGCTTGCCCGGATTTGCCAGGCGATGTTGGGTGCCGATCGGGATGTAGGTGGATTGGTTTTCCGTGAGCAGGAAGACCTTGTCGCCGCAGGTCACCTCCGCTGTGCCGCTGACCACTATCCAGTGCTCTGCGCGGTGGTGATGCATCTGTAGTGACAGCTCGGCGCCTGGCTTTACGGTGATACGCTTGACCTGGAAGCGGGTGCCGTTGTCCACGCTGTCGTAGGAGCCCCAGGGGCGGTAGACTTCACGGTGCAAGCTCGCTTCTTCGCGCCGGCGCGCCTTGAGTGCGTTGACCAGCTTCTTGACGTCTTGCGCCCTGTCCTTGGGCACCACGAGCACGGCGTCCGACGTCTCCACGATCACGTGCTTCTCAACGCCAACGGCGGCGACCAAGCGGTGCGAGGCGCGCACGTAGCATTCGGACGTGTCCTCCAGCAGCACGTCGCCGGTGCTGACGTTGCCCTGCTCATCGGCTTGGCTGGCGTCACAGAGCGAAGACCAGGTGCCGACATCGCTCCAGCCCGCGTCCATCGGGACCACCACCGCGTGGTCTGTCTTCTCCATTACCGCGTAGTCGATCGAGTCACTCGGACTGGCTTCGAAGGCAGCCTCTTGCAGACGAACGAAGTCAAGGTCGCCGCTGGCGTTGGCGCAGGCTTGCTCACAGGCGCTCGCGATCGGTTGCGCAAAGCGCGCCAGCTCCTCGAGGTAGCGGCGCGCGGAGAACATGAAGATGCCGCTGTTCCAGAGGTAGTCGCCGCTCGCCACGTAGCCCTTAGCGGTGGACTCATCCGGCTTCTCGACGAACTGGGCCACCTGACGTACGCGATCGCCGAGATCTGCGACTGCGTTGCCTGAGCGGATGTAGCCGTATCCCGTCTCTGCGCGCATTGGGGTAATGCCGAAGGTCACCAAGTGACCTTCGCTCGCGGCAACCGCTGCCTGCTCCACGGCCACGCGGAAGCGCTCCGCATCGAGGATCACGTGATCGGCGGGTAAGACCAGCAGGGTGGTGTCTTCGTCGTTGGTCTGTTGAGCCAACCAGTGGTAAGCCGCCACGGCCACCGCTGGGGCCGTGTTGCGCCCGACCGGCTCGAGCAGGATCGCCTGTGCCGCGTGGTCGATCTGGCGCAGTTGCTCCGCCACGAGAAAACGGTGGGCGTTGTTGCAAACCACCATGGGCGCTTCTAGTCCGGCGAGCCCGTGCAGACGCAGGATCGTGTCCTGCAGCATCGTGTGCTCCGATACCAGGGGGAGCAGCTGCTTTGGATATAGCTCGCGTGACATCGGCCACAGGCGCGTGCCTGAGCCGCCTGAGAGCACCAGAGGAGTGATGGTCATCTTCGGATACCCCGGGGGTCGGCTTGGTGGCAGGAAATCGCCACCGCCTTGCCTTTTTGTTAGTTGAGAATCGGTTCTCGGCCTACCGAGTGATACTTAAAGCCAAGCGTTCCAAGGAGCGCAGGGTCGTAGAGGTTGCGCCCGTCGAAGATCAGCGCTTCGGACAGCTCCTGTTTGATGCGATCGAAGTTCGGGCTGCGGAACTCGTTCCACTCGGTGATGATCACCAGGGCGTCAGCCCCTTCCAGCGCGTCCATCGCGCTTTCGCACAGGGTGAGGCCGGCCTGTTCTGGGTATAGGCGAGCGGCTTCCTCACGGGCGACGGGATCGTAGGCGCGGACCCTGGCTCCGGCGGCCCACAAGGCCTCCATCAGCACGCGACTCGGTGCCTCGCGCATATCGTCCGTGTTCGGCTTGAAGGCGAGGCCCCACAGGGCGAAGGTCTTGCCAGCCAAATCACCCCCGTACTGCGCGCTGATCTTCTCGAACAGCCGCTCCTTCTGTCGGTCGTTAACGTCGTCGACCGCTTCGAGCAGGCGCGCCGGGTAGTCCAGGTCTTGGGCCGTGCGGATGATGGCGGCTACATCTTTCGGGAAACAGGATCCTCCATAGCCCGCGCCAGGGTAGATGAAGTGATAGCCGATGCGCGGATCGGAGCCGATGCCCTTGCGCACTTGCTCGATATCCGCGCCGCAGCGCTCGGCGATATTGGCCATCTCGTTCATGAAGCTGATCTTGGTGGCGAGCATTGCGTTCGCCGCGTACTTGGTCAGTTCCGCCGAGCGGACATCCATCATGAGCAGGCGGTCACGATTGCGCGTGAAGGGGTCGTACAGGGCTCGGAGCAGCTCGCCCGTACGCGGGTTGTCCGTGCCGACGATGATCCGGTCTGGCTTCATGAAGTCGCTGATCGCCGCGCCTTCCTTGAGAAATTCAGGGTTGGAGACGACGTCGAAGGCGACGTCAGCGTCTCGTTGGGCCAGCTCCGCGTCGATCGTCTCGTGCACCCGATCAGCCGTGCCCACGGGCACCGTCGACTTGTCGATGACAATGCGGTAGGCGGTCATGTGTCGACCGATGTTGGAGGCCACGCTGAGCACGTACTGCAGATCGGCGGAACCGTCCTCATCCTGCGGCGTGCCCACGGCGATCACCTGGAACAGGCCATGGGCCACGGCTGCGGCCACGTCCGTGGTGAACTCCAGGCGACCGGCAGCGACGTTGCGCTCCAGCATGTCGGCTAGGCCCGGCTCGTAGATGGGCAGCTCGCCGCGCTTCAAGCCCTCGATCTTTGCCGCGTCCACGTCCATGCAGACGACGTGGTTACCGGTCTCCGCGAAGCACGTGCCCGTGACCAGGCCCACATACCCAGACCCGAAGATGGTGACATTCATCAGTAGGAGGTTCCTTCGCTCAAGCCCGATGGGGCGAACAGGGAGTCGCGGAGTGTAACGTTGTGCCCCCATAAAGCGCGAGTGCACTGTTCCCACGGCGTAAATCCGGCTCGAGCGCGGTTGGTTCACCTGTTGGCGGCTCGCTACAATCGTGCGGAATGAGTACTCAACCAAGCCCGCAACTGCCGGTCGACACCCCTACGCCCTTCGATGAAGCGGCGGAGGTGCTCGCCCCCGGCGTGCGCGAGGCGCATGCGCCAGCCCCTGGCGTCGGGGAGCTGGGTCCAGGCGAGCGGTTGGCCAACGGCGAACTCATCGAGCGGTTGACAGGTGATGTGCAGTGGATGCGCCAAGCGTTTCAATCGCGTTACCAGCCGTTGCGTGCCGGCCGCCCAGCATGGGTGGTGACCGCACCGGGCCGGGGTTTTGGCAAAACCCACTTTTTTAACGCGCTTGCCCAACGCTTGGACGGCGACGCGGTGGTGATCGCGGTGGGACCGGGCGTGATGCCAGGAAGCACCCCATACTGGGAGCGAGGTGCGCTCGGCGCGCTGGTGCAGGCCCTGGACCGCGCTGAGGCTGGTGGTGCGCTGGCGCCGGCCACCACCACCTTGGCCGCCGATCGCGCGACCACGCTAGCGATCGAGTCTCACTGGACGGCTCTCGCGCGCAGCGTTTTGGCGGGGGCTGTGCGTGAGCTGTTGGCCGCCTCCGCGGAACGCGCTGGGGAGCGTACCCCTGCCTCCAAGCGCCTCCACGAGGCGGCCCAGCGATTGCCGCCAGACCTAACGCGCTCCGCGCACTGGCAGACGCTGCTCGATCACGTCCTGGGTAAGCCGGCGCTTCTCGACGCGGTCGCCGATGCGCTGCGTCTTCGCGGCGTGGTAACCGAGGCGCGCTTGAGTACGTGGCTCAACGTCTTCCACACGCTCCTGTTCGCCGATGATTTGGAGCTCAGAGCGGCCTGTCGGCGCTGGATAGGGGGCCATCCTGTGGCCACCGAGCTGTGTGACCAAATGGGCGTTGATGAATGCGATCGCCTCGTACTCGAAGGCGACGGCGAAATCGCACGGCAGCAAGCCCTTGAGCGCATCGCCGACCTCTCGCACTTCGCGGCCTTCTACGTGCCCTTGGTGTTCTGCGTGGAGCATCACGAGTGCGTCAGTGCGGGTGGTCGTGACGACGCCACCGGACGTTCACGCCGCCCCCTGCCGCGCGAGCAGGATCCCCTGGCACAAATGCTCGAAGCGATCGCCCCGTCGCTTGCTCACGCGGTGCTCGTGGTCGCCTTGGACCAGGTGGCCCACGCCCGATGTGTCGCCCAGTGGAGCGGCGATTTGCAACGGCGTTGGCGATCCCCAGTGTCGCTGCAGGGACTCGGAGTGATCGATGCGCAGCGACTGGTCGACGCGCGCTTGCGCGCAGCGGGCGTCACCCGTGTCGAAGCACAGGCGATGGTCGGTGATGGTGAGTGGCTGCGATCTCACCTCGCCAGCGATGGGAGCGGTCCGTCGTCCCTGGGCGCTCGTCGATTTCTCGCCAGCTGCGCTGAGCGCTACCGAAGCGAAGTGTTGGGCATGTCGGTGGCGCCACTGGCGGACCGACAGGCGCCCTTGAGCGAGGGCGCCGCGGCTGTGGATTCCTTCAGCGCCGCGTGGGAGGCCGCACGGGAAGAGGTTGCCGAGCCAACGCCCGTTCAAGTGCACGACGCCTTGGTCCCCCTGTTGAGACTGCTCGGCGACCGGGTAGTCGACGGAGTCGATGTGATCGCTGGGGATCCGCCCCTTACTCAGCTGTGCTGGCAGGGGGATGATATGCGCTACGGCATTGCCGTCGGGGTCGCCGACACCCGTCAGCGCTGGGGGCAGCTCGCGCGGCGCGCGTTGCTCGGCGAGCGCACCGTCACCGTGTGCCTGCGCTTGCCCGGTGAAATGGACGTGCCGAACCCCGCTTGGCCCGTCGCCGCATCGATGCTGGAGCGTGCGATCAGCGCCGGACGACTTCGGGTGGTGCGTCTCACGGCCGAGCAATGCACTGAGGTCGCCACGGCCGCGCTCCTGCACGAACAGCTGGAGCCGCGCCTCGATGAGCCGTCCCAGGTGCACGCTTGGGCCTTGCTCGGCGAACGGCTGAGGTGGTTGTCCGAAGCGGTGCTCGCGTCCCGGGACGACGCCAAAGCGCGACCCGCCGAGGAGCACTAGCGGGCGCGCGAGACGCGTCGCAACTCGGTTACGGTGCGGGCTTGCCGATCGAACTTTCGAAGAGCTTAAGGATGCGTCGGTACTGGTCCAGCCAGCTCGAGGCGTGGATATAGCCGTGCGGCTCTAGGGGGTAGGAGGCGAGTTCCCAGTCGGTCTTGCCAAGGTCGATCAGGCGTTGGGCTAGGCGCACGGAATCCTTGTAGAACACGTTGTCATCCAGCATCCCGTGGCTGATCAGCAGATCACCGCGTAGACCGTGGGCAAACTCGATTGGTGAACTGCGCAGGTAGGCCTCCGGGTCGACCTGCGGGGTGTTGAGGATGTTGCTGGTGTAGGGGTGGTTGTAGTGGGCCCAGTCGGTCACCGGGCGCAGCGCGGCCCCGGCGGCGAACACCTCCGGCGCGTTGAACATCGCCATGAAAGTCATGAAGCCGCCGTAGGACCCGCCGTAGACACCGATTCGGCCTGGGTCCGCATCGTGCTCTCGAATCAACCACTGGGCCCCGTCGATTAAGTCTTCGAGCTCCGGGGTCCCCATCTGGCGGTAGATGGCGGCGCGCCAATCACGGCCGTACCCGCGGCTGGCACGGTAGTCCATATCGAGGACGTGGTAGCCGAGCGAGGTGAGCAGCGTGTGGAACATCTGCTCGCGAAAGTAGTACGGAAACTTGTGGTGCGTGTTTTGCGTGTAGCCGGCGCCGTGCACGAACAGCACTGCCGGGCGCTTACCGCCTTCGCGCGCCTCGCCGCGTGCGGGGTAGAATTTCGACCAGACCGGCGCCCCAGCATCATGGCTCGAGGGGACGGCGACGTAGGCGGGTGGCTGCCAGAGGATCTCGCGATAGGCCGGCGTGCGCGTGTCCGTCAGCTGGCGTACGAGCCCCGTGCTGCCATCGACCAGGGATGCCTGGGCAGGCAGGTAGGGGCCGGAGTGGCGCACGAGCACGTGACCGCTCGCTCCGGGTAGGCGAGCGTAGTCTTCCACGCCCAGCAGTTCCGTGAGTCGACTAGGCTCTCCGCTCGCGAGGTCGATACGATACAGATCGTACTCGGTGGGGTGGGTGAGGTTGCTAACGGCGAGGACGGTGTCGCCGCTGGCCTCCGGGGTTACCTGAGAGACTTCAAAAGTGCCATTGGTGATTTGGCGAAGAGCGCCGTCTTCTAGATCGAGCGTGTAGAGGTGGCTGTAGCCCGACTCCTCGGACAGTAGCCAGAGGGTGCCGGCGGAATTGGCCGGCACCCAACCGAACTCGTTGAAGGAGTAGCTTACCCAGGCTGGATCGTGCAGGCGATGGCGCTCGCTCATTGCGGGGGCGTCGCCGCGGGCGTCCACCGTGATCAGCCAGCGGTCCTTGTTGTCGACGGCGAATAGCTGCACTGCCACAACAGCTTCTGTCCGGTGCCACTGCAGATCGCTGATGTAAACGGGGCGCGGGTTGTCACCATCGTGTGGCGTTAGGGCTTGGGCTCTTTTCAGACTGGCGAGGGGGTCGACGTCCGTGCCGCTCAAGGTCGTTAGGTCGATGGGGTGTTTGGTGCGCGTGTGCAGGTCGAGCAACCAAAGGCTTTGGCCTGCACGTGCGTTGCGTCCGACCAGCTGGCGCACGTCTTCCACTTCCACGTAGCCGGAACGGGTGACGAACTTCGCCATTTGATCCTGCTTGCCTTCGTCCTCCTTGGCGGGGCCGATCGCTGCCAGTAGCCAGCGACCGTCCGCCGACGGCGCGGACGCGATGAGCCGCATACCGGTGCCGAGGTACCACGGCGCTGTGGGGCGACCCGCGTCGAGTGCGGCCGCTGTCTGCGCCTCCTCGTGTGCCGCGCGCTGCGCCTCGACGGCGTCGGCTACCTCGACGAAAAGGCGCACCTGATCCGCCGCTAGGCTGCCTTCTTCGACCTCGTAAGGTGGGTCTTCAAACTTCAGCTGTGCTATGGCGTGCGCCACACCGGTGTCCAAGTCCTGCTGCCACCAGCGACCACCGCGTTGGAAGTGCACCGTGGACGGTTCAGCCCCAAAACGCGGTGAGGAGACCGGCACATCGGCGCTTGAGAGCTGACGCAGGTCGCCGCTGCGCAAGTCGCGCAGCCAGAGGCTGCCCTCGCGGGTGAAAAGCGCCCGTTGCCCCCGAGCGTCGA
The DNA here is from genome assembly GCA_039193195.1 of Pseudomonadota bacterium. Lineage (NCBI taxonomy): Bacteria > Pseudomonadati > Pseudomonadota > Pseudomonadota bacterium. The sequence goes on along the minus strand of JBCCWS010000036.1, from coordinate 2,603 downwards.
TGACAGGTGATGCGCCGTCGCTGCTCGCCTGTGCAGCGAAGTCGAGTACGCGTGACTCGCCGTTCGCGAGGTCGACGGCGATCACATCGGTGGCGCTGGAGCCCGAACGCTTCACGCGATAGAGCGCACGTGAGCCATCGAGCTGCCACCAGAGCCCCTGTACCGGGCTCCCGATCCAATCTGGATCGGCCATGATTTGCGCGAGATCGGCGGGCTGGCTCGAGGCTGCGTTCGCCATCGCGGTAAGTACCGTAAGCAGCGATAGGCGGTAAGCGCGCGCAATGGGAGTGGTGAGTGGCACGAGGGCAGGCTCCAGCAATGGATTCGCCGGCAAGCATACACGGCGAGCAGCGCGATAAGGGCGAGCGTAGCGACGCACGGCACGAGTGCTCGTGTCGAGGCGGATCCAGCCTATACTGCTCCCGTATCTGCCGACCGATGCGGTACTGCCGCCGCCTCGGGCCACTGGGAGCGTGATCGCGATGAGCGTAGTCAGCCAACGCCGCTTCGGCGATTTTAACTGGGTCGACCTGTCCTCGCCGGACTACGCGGCGTCCAAGGCCTTCTATGCAGGCCTGTTCGGTTGGGAGGCCATCGACCAGCCGTCACCGCCCGAGGGCGATCACGGACCCTACGCCATGTTCGAACTCGACGGCGAAGTCGTCGCCGGGCTCGGCGAGCTCCCGGAGGAAATGGTCGCCGCGGGTGCGCCCGTTTGCTGGAACGCCTACGTGCATGTGGATGACATCGATCGCGTGGTGGCGGAGGTCACGGCGCGGGGCGCCTCGGTCGTGGTGCCGCCGAGCGAAGTCGGAGAGCATGGTCGCCTGGCCTACTTCGCCGATCTGGAAGGTGCGGTAATCGCCCTTTGGCAGAGTGGCTCGCACTGCGGTTCTACGCGCGTGGATGAACCGGGCACTCTGTGTTGGGCGGAGCTGGCCACGCGCGGGCTGGAGGCGGCGTCTCGCTTCTACTCGGAGGTGTTCGGATGGACCACCCACAGGCGAGGTGCGGTAACACCGAGCGCCTACCTGGTTGCCCACGATGGCACGGAGGATATCGCCGGTATGCTCAAGATGACCGATGAGTGGGAGGATATGCCCGCTCACTGGTCGGTCTATTTCGAGGTCTCGAACGCTGAGGAGTCCGCGGCCAAGGTGAAATCCTTGGGCGGCGAGGTGAGGTACGGCCCGTTTGAAGCGAAGGGCGTCGGCCATATCGTGGTGTGCCAGGACAACGTCGGCGCCCACTTCCACCTGATGCAGCTGGACGCCGAGCGCAGGGCAGCACGGCGAGTCTAAGGCACGCTGTGAAGCCCCTGATGTCACACCGCTGCCGCCGCGTATCCGTCCCCTTGCGATGAGCTTCGTGACGTCGGTGTTGTGCGGTCGGTGCGAACTTCGCTCTTCGGGCGCACCTTCTGGGGTGTGCCCGCATTGAGTGCGACTGCTGTCGGCGCGCGCCGGCGCTCAGGGTTGCGGCGGCGCCTATGGACGCTGATCGGTACCTTAGCGATGCTCGTGAGCACAGGCGCCGTCGTAGGATGTGCTTCGGTTGTGCGGGTGGCCGGGCCCGCTATCGGCGGCGCCGCGCTTTACCGTGCCCATTGCGATGAACGTGTGATCGCACTCACGCTCGATGATGGCCCCGTGGTAGGGAGTACCGAGGGGCTGCTGGAGGTCCTTGCCGCAAACGACTCCCACGCCACCTTCTTCCTGATTGGTGAGCGTGCGCAGCTGCATGGGGAACTCGTTGAGGCCATCTTGGCCCGGGGGCACGAGATCGGCAATCACACCTACGTCGAAGCCCCCACCTTTCGCCTAGAGGATGCGCAGGCTCGAGACAGCATCGAACGTACCCATGCTATCTTGTCGTCCTATGCGGACATTCACTGGTTCCGCCCTGGGTCCGCGCGTTTCAACGACGAGATGTTGGCGGTGGCGGGCGAGCTGGGCTACCAGATCGCCCTCGCTGACACCTTCCCCTACGACACCTTCATCACGTCCACGAGCTTTCACGCTTGGTATATACGTCGGTCCGTGCGCCCAGGGTCGATCATCGTTCTGCACAACGCCCACGGGCGCGGCGTGCGCGCCGCCGAGACACTCAGTCGCGTACTCCCCTTGCTGCGAAAGGATGGCTACCGTGTCGTTAGTCTGGGCGAGCTCGCCGCCGACCCCACGTGCACACTTCCAATCGATCCGCCCCGCGACCCAGTGGGCCGCTTGGTAGATTAAGGTGACGCTCAGCGAGTAGCACGGGCGCCAGGGCAAGGCGGTCGAATGCAGCCCTAGCCGAGCTACGGCTGCATTTGACCAACGCCGCGATGGCGCCCGTGCTACTCGGCCTTCGGGTCTGCCCAGGGGCAGCGTCCGCGGCGTTGCATCGCTTGCCAATGGCGATGCCATTGGCTGCGCGACGCGCCTTGCTGACGCTGCCCCTACGCAGACTGAGCGTTACCTTATCTACCAAGCGGCCCACTAGCCTGCTTTATTCATGAGGTGTGGCGTTGAGCCCCTGAGATGAGATCGTAGGGCGTTGACCGCAGCTGAGCGAGTGCCTGTGAGGCGTTCTCAGGGTTGAGGCCGGCGTTTTCCGAGTGT